>JAJYOQ010000457.1 GCA_021796135.1 Bacteroidota bacterium | reverse complement strand
AATATTGATGAGCTTCTTCAAAAATACCATCTGTTTGGCACTTTTAATTAATAAACCTGACAATCCTACTGCATCCGGTTTGTGCTCATATATTGCTTTTATTAAAGCAGAATTATCAACTTTGATTCCTAAGTTAATAACCTCATAACCGTTACTAGATAATATTATATCGACCAAATTTTTGCCTATATCATGAACATCGCCTTTAACTGTTGCAAGGATAATTTTCTTTTTAATCACAGCTTCTGATCTAGGAATATATGGTTCAATTTGATTTATTGCGGCCTTCATAACTTCAGCACTTTGCAGAACCTCAGTAACTATTAATTTACCCTGTCCGAATAGGTCTCCAACCTCATCCATACCACCCATAAGGATCGTACTAATTATTTCTAACGGATGGTATTTTTGAAGAAGCTCATCAATATTTTCTTTAATATTATTTTTATCTCCAAGAACAATTGCTCTATGAATAAATTCTTCTGGAGTTAACTTCTTAGTCTGTTCTTGAGGATTCTCTTCTTTTTTGACCGCATCCTTTGTCCTGAAGTATTCTGTGAATTCCATCAATGCATTTGGTGATCTGTCAAAAATAACCTCTTCTGATAATTTTATTTCCTTCTCAGAGAGAGAATTATATCTTTTAATGAGTGCAGGATTAACAATTGCTAAATCAAGACCAGCTTGTACGTTATGATAGAAGAAAACAGCATTAAGCACTTCACGACCCGATGCTGGAAGTCCAAAAGATACGTTTGATATTCCTAAAATCGTTTTAATATCTGGGAATAATTTCTTAACTTCTCGAATACTATCTATTGTAGCTTTGGCAGTTCCTTTATAATCAGGATTTTTTCCTGTGTCTACAGTAAATACTAGCATATCAAATATCAAATCAGAAGGATCAAGGCCATATTCAGTCGTTAAAAGACTATATAATCTTTTTGCAACTTCTATTTTACGATCATAAGTTACAGCCATACCTTGTTCATCAATAACTCCAACAACGGCACTTGCACCGTATTTTTTCATTAATGGAACAACTAAATCTAAACGTTCTCGACCACTTTCAAGATTAATAGAATTGATGATTGCTTTACCCTGACAATATTTCAGCGCTTCTTCAACAGCAACAGCATTAGTTGAATCAATCATTATCGGGACTTTTACTGCTCTTGCCAATTTTGGATAAAATTCATGAATTGCCTCTATTTCATCAAAAGCTGTATCTTCAAGACAAACATCAATTATTTGTGCTCGATTTTGTATTTGGTGATGAGCTACAGAGATTGCTTCATCGAAATTTCTTTCTCGAATCAATTTTTTGAAAAGTCTACTCCCCTGAACATTTGTACGCTCTCCAACTAAAATAGGCCGAATTTTTTCATCAGGCAAAACAATCTCTATTCCAGAAACTCCAAAAGATTTAGGTTTAGGTTCTATAACACGTGGTTTTTTAGTTGAAGCTAGTTCTTTCAATACTTTTATATGAGCAGGTGTAGTCCCACAACAACCTCCAACAATGTTGATCCATTTATTATCTAGATAATCTTTAATATGCTCTGAAAAAGATTCTGGTGTCTCATCATAATGACCATGCTCATTTGGTAATCCAGCGTTCGGAAAGATGAATACAGGCTTATCACTTATAGCAGAAAGGGTATGAAGATGGCTGCGCATATCTTTTGGACCAACTGCACAATTCATACCAAAAGCAAATACATTAGCATGCTTCATTGAATTATAAAATGCTTCGATATCCTGACCAGCTAACATGGTGCCTCCACTCAAAATACTAGGTGAAAGAAATATTGGAATTTCCTTTTGCAAAATGTTCATAGCATCCTGACTGGCTAGTAAAGCAGCTTTCATGTTAAGTGTATCTTGGCCAGTTTCTATAAATAAAACATCACAACCACCTTCTATAAGTCCTAATACTTGGTCATAATAGGCATCTTTCATTTGGTCAAAGGTAACATCCGCAGTTACAACTATCGATTTAGTGGTAGGTCCTATTGAACCAGCAACAAATTTATCCGAATATCCATTGGTCGATTCTTTAGCAATTTGAGAAGCAATTCTATTTAATTCTCGTGTTTTATCGGCTAAACCATATTCAGCTAAAACTATTTTATTACTGCCAAATGTGTCAGTTTCGATTATATCTGCTCCAGCTTCAAGATATGAAAAATGGACAGAACGGACAATATCAGGTCTTGAAATAACTAAATATTCATTGCAACCTTCAAGATCAGGACCACCGAAATCTTCTGCTGTAAGATTCTTATCTTGTAATGCAGTCCCTGTCGCTCCATCAATTATGAGGATTCTCTCTTGCATTAATTTGGTTAATTTCTTTGCGATTTCATTCATAGCCTAAAATCAAAATCCTAAATTAAATCAAAAAAATAGAACAATTCTTAAATTCCTATTAAACTATATTATATTCAAATTTTAAGGTTTTAATAAGTTTATTAAGAATCATCGAATAAAAAAATTACTCTGGTGCATAATTAATTAAGAAAAGATATTTTCTTTTTTGAACCTAAAAAAAACATGAGTTAACCAACTTTTTTTCCACACTTATAACAAAATTTAGTATCAACTGGGAGATTCGTACCACAATTATCACAAATGTGTTTATCAGAACTTTCATTCATTGATGAAAGGGTGGATAAATACCCTGGTTCTGTGGAAATTCCAGTTTCAGTATTAAAATTGTTCTGATTTTGATTTGATGGATTAAATTGTTGTTGTGATGATTGTTGATTTGGATTTGGTTGATTTGGCTGTTGATATGGATTAAATTGGTTTGCTTGGTTTTGTTGTTGATATGGATTAAATTGATTTGGCTGTTGATATGGATTAAATTGATTTGGCTGTTGATATGGATTAAATTGATTTGGTTGCTGATAAAGGTTTTGCTGATATGGTGAAAATGGATAATTAAAAGCCATGAAATAATACTTCCCTGTAAAGAAATCATTAACTCTGTTATAAATTTTAATGCTAGCTATAATTTCCATTATAACTCCAGCTAATATTATCAATATCCCTATAATAGCAATATTGTTAGCATTATTTAGGTTATTAACATCAGATATCGTTGCGGTTGCATTATTATTTATAAAATTAGTGAGGACCTCAATAATTAGACCTTCTGAAAATGCATTAATAGCTTGTCCCAAAAACATTATTATACCAAAGTATAAGAATGATTTTATGTGATTAAAATTTTTGTCACTAAAACCTGAATTAAACCATTCTGTAAAATAATATGCAATAATAAAAGTTAAAATACCAGAGAGAAATCCAAGGAAAGTTAATATATACAATTGTTGAACAATAGGCTTTAATTGGGATATTATTTGATCTGTATTCTGTCCATTAACAGCTGATGACGAAATAGGATATATATAGTTATATATTGTAGATATCAAGTCTATTCCTAATCCAAGGATAAATAAATAAGCAACTTTTCTTCCAGTAATTAATTCAGGATATTTTTTACTCATATAAAAGATTCCATAAATAAGAGCTAATGTGCCAGCATCATCAATCAAGGACCATATAAAGCTGTTATAAATGAAATAACCTATAAAGTATAATATTTTACTTATTAGAAAAGCTGAAACCATATTTTTGAATAAACTAAGGTCTTCTCTTTTAAATTGTATAATTGGCTGTTGTTGTCCCACAAACATGCTTTTTCCAACACAAAAATTTTAGGATTTTAAAAAAATTAAATAATGAAATAAAGAAGAATTTATTTGATAAGTTTTGTTATAATAACCAAAATTT
>JAJYOQ010000043.1 GCA_021796135.1 Bacteroidota bacterium | reverse complement strand
GATTGAATTTTTTAACTGCAAGGTTACGTGCTTTCCTGTCCCATCCATTTGTCAAAAGGACACCGCCTACATCCAGGAAAAGAGTTGAAATGTTTTTATTTGTCATAATCTACCTTATTGATTAATTATTTAAACAAAACTGAAAAATAACCACAAAGGCTATAAGAGGCGATGATTTTAATACGACTAAATATAAATTTTATTCTTTTATTTGATTAATCCGCCAATTTCGCCGTTTGGATTCATTTGTGTATGTACCAAAACATAGGCATCACCGCTTTTTATCCAAGCTCTCAGATTATTTAGATTTATATCTTTATCAGTTAGAGTACCTGAAGAAAGCATTCCATTAAATTTTCCGGTTATTTTACCTTTATATAGCCAAGCGACAATGGGACCTTCTTTTCCCATCGGTCCGTGATGGATATGTGCCATTGCAACACTATCAATCCCATAGACATAAAGTCTGTAAAACAGCTTTTTACCGTCCTTGCTAAAAGTAAATTCTGCGTGCCCGTAGGCTTTAGTTTTTACGGCAGGAGTCCTGAATTTGCCAGAGAGTGCAGCTTTAAAAACATTTTTTTCAGGTTTGCCCGCTTTTGATTCAGCAGATTTAAAATAGACGGGATTGTCTTTTCTTTCAAAAGACCTTTGGGAAGCCGAAATAATGTTTACCAAAAATAGTAACATTAAAACGACCAAACTTAAACTTAAAATCTTTTTCATTTGAACAATACCTTATATTGTTTAATAATTTCATTAAAAGTACTTAACAAAGCTGATAGTTATTGTGACGGTGATTAATATGAAACGGCAATAAATTATGTTAGATATAATAAATTAGATAATTAGAAACAAAAGATTAATATTTAAGAAGTGATTATTGTTCACTATTTTTTATCTTTACAATCGAAATTTTTAATTCCTAGTTATTTTAAAACAATTAAAGAACTCTATTGAAAAACATTATCCACCCAGAAGTAAAAATCGGGCATATACACTTAACAGTATCCGATATTGATCGCTCTCTTAAATTTTATCGTGATTTATTAGGTTTTGATGTGACATCATACTTCGGAAATTCTGCAGTTTTCCTTTCAGCCGGAGGTTATCATCACTACATAGGATTAAATACGTGGCAAGGTACAGATGCCACACCTCCACCGGACGGTCACACAGGACTGTATCATTTCGGAATTCTTTTTCCGAACAGAAAAGAACTTGCCCGAATTTTAAAAAGATTATATGAAATAAATTATCCTATTGAAGGCGCATCAGACCACGGAATATCAGAATCGATATATCTTGCCGACCCAGACGGCAATGGAATTGAACTATATGCCGACCGCTCAATTGATCAATGGCCTATTGATGACGAAGGTCATTTGCAAATGATTACAAAACATCTAGATGTACTCGATTTACTTTCTGAGCTCGACGGTGATGAAAGCTAAATTCCTTAGCCGGATTCCAATTAATCAAATATTACTATTAATAATATCTCTATTTTTATTTTCAGAAAATATTATAGGTCAACAAGGGAATGTAGTACTGCAAGTTGATTCTGCTATGAATTATCTTGTAAAACTAAAAATGTTTTCCGGCGATGTAATAATTGCTATTGATAATAAACCAATCTATCAAAAAGCCTTTGGATTATCTGACTTTAAGAAAAAGCTTCCTAATAAATTAAATACTAGATTTAATCTTGGTAATATGTCAAATTTCTTAACAGCCCTTTTGATAGAGCAGCTCGAACAAGAAAGAAAAATAAATTTTACCGATACAATAGACAAATTTATCCCAAGTTTTTCGCTGGGGAATGAAGCAAAAATTACTATTCTTGATCTTCTAGACGAAAGATCCGGTTTAGGAAACTTTGAGTTCGATACGGCATTCATTAAACAAAAAAACAAAATTAAATCAATAGATGACATTTTGCCTATTATAAAATCGGAAAAATTAAAATTTGTACCGGGGACAAAGACATCTTCATCAAGTTCCGCCTTCATAATACTCGATGCTATAATTGAAAAAGTATACCATAAAAATATTGATGATGTCTTAAGAGAGAAAATATTTGAACCGTTAAAAATGAACCATTCGGGTTTATGCATTAACTGCAATTATACTGCTGATAACTCATTAGGATATAATGTTTTAATTAACGGACAGGTTGAGGATAGCACAAATTTAAGTTTTAATGGATTGAAAGTATATTCTACAATTGGGGATCTGTTAAAACTTGATAAAGAATTGTCGGTTGGAAACACTATTTTGAGCGGAGAAAACAAGTTAAAATTATTTACAAGAGATTTTCTTGCCGTAAAAAATAACTCATGGAAAAATTATTCAACTAATGAAACTTTTGGAATAGAAGGAACATCACCTGGCTTTGATAATATTTGGTATCATTTTTTTTAAGGAAAAATATACAATTATTATTTTGTCTAATTTTAACCAGCCGGCTGCTCAGGATGTAAATTATTTAATTAAAATGATATTGTTCGGAAGAAACTATCTATTACCATTATTGCCACAATCACGATTTATATACAACCAAATTGAAAAAAATGGTATGCAATATTTTCTTAATAACTATGTTGAAATATTAAAAAAAAACAATTACGAAATATCTGACTATCATACTTTAGACAATACCGCACACGAGCTGCTTCAAATTCATAAAAGTAATTTGGCTATTGATCTTTTAAAGCTTAATGTAAATTTATTTAACTACATCCCCGCAGTTTATAATAGTCTTGCCGATGTTTACCTTCGGACAAATCAAAAGAAAGAAGCAATTTTCAATTATAGACAAGCTTTAAGAATTGATCCAAAAAACGATTATGCTGCTAAGATGCTTATGTCTCTTGGAGTTTTTTAGTATTATGGACATTTTTGGACACATCTCAAAATAACAAATCATGTGTGAAAGAATTATTCACTAACATAATTTAAACCTATTATTTAATTTCTTCAAGTACTGATCCGATGCATATTGCAGTTTCACTAGGAGTAAAAATCATTTCGGTATTTTGAACTTTAAGTGCATGTTTATCTAATTTATAGGCTCTTTAGGCAGTCAAAGTAAAATAATTATAGCTTTTCTTATATATTATTTATTAGATATATCATGGGAAAAAGGTTGAATTTTTACCGACTTAATTATTAATTCCATATTCTTTTGATTTTTCGGAGGTAATCCATTCATCAGCCAGAAGTTTATATGTAGTCTTACAGAATCGGGAACAGGATTATGAATACCGGAATATACCCAATTACCAATTACGAAATTGCTGGAATCGATTGTTGAATAATTACCCGTATAACTTTGCAATACTATTTTATTCTTTGACCAAAGTATTTTATGTGTTGTCGATATAAAACCATTTTCAAGTGCAAACGAAGCTTGACTAAAAGAATTAACGGGTTGTACTGTATACCAGCAAAGATTATTTGATGTAATCCCCCATCGTGAAAATTCAATATCTATTTCATGATTATCATCCTGATAAAGAAATATTCCTACAACAGCATTAGGATCAAAAATAGCCACATCACTATTGATTGAAAAAATATATTCTCCATAATCCATCTTCTTATCGCTAATTATTTCTGAGCAGTACCATTTATTATCAATTTTAATAATCTTTAAATGCAGGTAACCCAGCGAATCTACCCATACATTTTGCGAACTATTAGACCAATTGTTTGGACCCGGACTTCCGCAGCTGTCTTTTGTATGCCAACTCATACCTGCAAAAATTATTGTTTGGTTTTGATTTTTAGATATATCTGTTTTATGGAATGGTTGAGCCGATATATAACAACTTAAAAATATTATAATACCGATGATAAATTGCGGTACATGATTCGTGTTAATTTTATACATATAATTTTATAATTTAAACAATAAACTTTTTTAAATTAAGTCAAAATATTTCCTTAAATTAACTTACTATCATTTTAACAAAATAAAAATAATAATATGGAATTTGAAGAGGCTGTAGCTCTATCGAAAAGTAAATTGACAAAGGGATTTGAGAGGTTTGTTCCTTCTGCATTGGGATTACTATTGTTTTTCATATTACTCAGGGTATACGAAATATTTTTCGTCTGGAAACAAACTTTCTTTCAGAGTATTAAATTTCCATTAATAGCAGACAGTTTATTCTTCGATTTATTGTTTTATTTTCAAATAGCTGCAATTCTTTGTTTAATTTTTTTATTATTATTTTTTATAAGTCAGAAAGCTGCAATAATTGTTTTCAGAATTTTAGGAACAATTCTTACTTTCATTTACCTTCTTTTAATACTTTACTTTTCAAAATCAGCAATTCCTTTAGGTTCTGATTTATTCGGATATTCATTATCAGAAATCACACATACAGTTGGTTCTGCTGGAGGATTTGATTTAAGTTATTTAATTGCCTTCATAACATTTATTGCTATAATGACTTTTTCTTTTATTTGGATAGATAAAATTAAACCCCATAAATCCATAATTTCCATATTCTTTGCATTATTACTTCTTACATTGATTTTTGGTAATAATTTTTCCCCGGTTCAGGAAGATTTTTCTTCAACAACAGATTATGCATTAGCCGTTAATAAATTTCAATTTTTTGTATCAAAGACTTATCACTATTTATTTATTGGAGATTTTGAAATTCCTATTTCAAATTATTATTATGATTCAGACAGCAGTTCAACTTCAGGTTTTAATTATACTGACCCCAATTATCCTTTTTTGCATAAAGAAAATGCACCTGATGTTTTAGGAAATTATTTTAATATAGGTACTAAAAAACCAGTTTTTGTTTTTCTCGTTACTGAAAGTCTTGGTAAGGGCTATTCGGGGGAAGGTGCATATATGGGCAGTTTCACTCCATTCCTTGATTCTTTAGCTCAGCACAGCCTGTACTGGGATAACTTTTTAAGCTGCGGAGGAAGAACATTTGCCTTTCCGCCGTCAATATTCGGATCACTTCCTTTTGCAGATAAAGGATTTCTAGAATTAAATGAAAATATGCCGCCGCATTTTTCAATCATAAAACTTTTAGTCAGTAACGGTTATTCAGCTAAATTTTTCTATGGAGGGGATGCTCATTTCGATTATATGGATACTTTTTTTAAGAAACAAAATGCTCAGATATTCGACATTAAAAGTTTTGGGCCCAATTATCAGAAAATGCCTTCAAACGGAAACGGATTTACTTGGGGATATGGCGACAAGGAATTATTTGAAAAATACTTTGAGGTTATCAATAAAGAAACAAACCCAAAACGTATCGATGTTTCTATGACTCTTTCTATGCATAGCCCGTTTTTAATTTTGAACCAAGATCAATATAGAAGTCAAACTGACAATATTATAAACAATTTAAATTTAGGTGCGGATATAATTGCACAAGATAAAAGCTACCGTGATATGTTATCTACGGTTGTATATACTGATGACGCTTACCGATATTTTTTTAGCCAATACAAAAAGAGACCAGATTATAATAATACTATTTTTATAATCACCGGTGATCACAGAATGCCTGAAATTCCAATTCTAAATCAAATTGACAGATTTCATGTCCCGTTGATTATTTTTTCTCCGATGTTGAAAAGAACGGCAAGGTTTTCTTCCGTTTCATCGCAATTTGATATTGCCCCATCTATTATAGCATTCTTAAACAAAGAATATAATATAAAGATACCTTCTGAAACTACTTTCATGGGGTCTGGATTGGATACTACAAGGCAGTTTAGAGATATTCACAGCTATCCCTTAATGAGAAATAAAAATGAGCTGCTTGATTACTTGTATAAGGACTATTTTTTATCTGATAAAATTTTATACCACATTGATAGTGACTTAAATCTAATTCCATCAACTAATCAAATGATGAAAGACAAAATCGGAAACCTTTTTGATGAGTTTAAACAAAAACAAGATTATATGATGAAGACAATGAGGTTAATTCCGTCTCAATTTATATTTTAATAAAATTATTTTTGATTGAGCGATTTATAATAATCATCAAGAATCTTTGATACCATTGGTTCATAATAAAGCCAGAAAAAGCTAACTCTCTCTGCAATATCATTCGAAGAATATAATAAACTTCTGAAGTGTGTTACTCCCAAAAATTCAGTAAAGAGCATATCTACCGGATTATCGCAAAAATCTCCGCAGAAATAATAAAACTTATAATCTTTATCAAAATGCTCAATAACGGCCGGGAAAGGATTGGGTATATTTATTGAATTTAAAATTGAATCCCCTCGTGAATTGGTTTTTATCTGATAAACCGAAACCACATTATTGGAATGGGAAGTTAGCATTACATCAAACCAATAAGAATATTTCAATTTTTGAGGAATTTTAAATCTGTTTTGGTTTCTTTCGTTGGTTAAAACAAAAGGAACTGCATTCTTAAGATCCAATTTATTTCCAAGAATTTCAATTCTTCCATCGTCATTAATAAAAGCAATCCCAGAGTTTTTAAATGGCCATCTATTATTATGTTGGGCTTTATAATCTCTTATTAACCAATAAGGAATTCCTTTATCTACAGTTGTGTCCAGGTTTTCAAAATATCTGCCTGCCCAGCCGGTCCATCTGATACCGAATAATTCTTCAAATTTACTTCTTATATCCTGTGGTGTAGGAGTAGCAATATCATTATATTCGGTCATAATTAATTTATGTTCGGACTTCATCATAGTAAGAAATTTTAAATCTTGATTAGACATACCGCCATAAATTAATTTTGAAATATCTCCTCTATAGTTATTACCATACCAATCTTTTTTATAGATACCGTATGTATCAGTAAAATAAGTCATATCGGAATGATCCGAAAGAGATTTTAGCTGATCGTCAGAATATCTTTCTAATCCTTTAATCGAATATTTACCATTAGTTCCGGGATAAAATCCATAATAATCATTTGACATATCATAAAGATTACGGTTTGAATTACAATATTTCTCATGGTCAAGTATCCAATTAAAAGATCGGTGTTCATCACCTTGGTTAGACAAACTGGTTTTATCTACGATGACAACTTTTAATTCTTTTTTACCCTTTATTTGCCATCCTAACCACATCCAAACCGGAAAGGTAAATAAAATTACCAACACGGACGTAATAATATATTTTTTCATAAGTCTATCACTTAGAATAAATATTTTAGACTTAAACCACCGGTAAATTCTGTAATAAAGCTGCCAGGAAAACGTTCTTCCTTTGAATAACTACCTGAAAAATCAATGATTAATGTTTTAGTAAATTTTGTTTGATATTCTAAACTGCCAGAATTTGATTTTAGCCAGTAATTCTGATTATCTATAGAACTAGCATCAGGACTAATTCCCGTTCCACCCGATAAAGCGATATAATCATCCGCACCTGACAAATAATATCTTATAGTTAAAGAATATGAATGAGAAGCATACTGCACACTAGGAGTTATAAAAGTGCGCAACGAAAACCAAAAATTACTATAGTACTTTCCCAGTGCTGTTGTATATATCCAGACGTCGGATGAATACTTTAATAATCTGAAGCCGGCATCAACTTCAAAGCTCAGAGGAAGACTGTAATAGAGAGATGCTCCGTATCTAGTTTTAGGAAATATATCCGAGTTTGAATAACCAAAATTTAAGTAGGCATATAAACCATTTGCAAAACGCGGATACATATCAATCTCATATTGAGTGCCGGGAGTATCAAAGCGGTTGCCGAAATTTGCGCGAAGTATAGCTGTGCCTATGGGAGTCTGTCTTGAGTATTGAATATAACCTAGCTGCCAAGGAGAAAATATTTCATTAAATTTTTCATAAGAATAATTTACCGTTATAGCATTTATTCTTACATCCTCTTTTAATCTTTCAGCCAGGCTTAGAGCTTCTGCATTGGAATTATTAATGACTAATAATTTCTCAACTGTTCTAAAAGCATCATCATATTGTTTTAAGTTAGCTAATACGCGAGCCTTTTTTAAAAGATAATCTTCCGATTTAGGATACTTTTCCAGTCCAAGGTTACAGTAAATCAATGCCTGTTTCGGATTATCAGACCAATATTCCATATCAATAGCAGCATTTATAGCATCATAATTTGAAGAATCTCTTGAAAAGATTCTGCTAAAAACTGCTCTTGCAGAATCATACATATCATCCCATGTATATAACCGTGCTAGGAACACTGAGACGTCCGTATAATTAGGACTGCCCTTCAGAATTTCGTAACAGATATCCCTTGCCTGTTTGCGATCTTTCTGTTTGAAGGCAACATCGTGGGCTTTTTTAAATAATTCATCAGCAGTCATCTTATTTTGACCATAAATGGTGGTTATTGACATTATCGCAAGTAAAAGAAACAAGTTCTTCATATTTAACTTCTATTCTTTAGTTTAATTTTCAGCAATAAAAAAATTTAGTATCTTTCTGTTATAAAAGATGGCTAGTATTTTTCAAAAGAAAAATTTTAACTGGAAATTATAACTATTTTATGAAAATGTCATTTTTTATTTCTAATTTCATAAAAATAATATCTACTAAATTACTATATAAGTTTTTATAGATTAACTAATTACAACATACCGGAAAATCAAAAATTGACTAAAATATTATTAGCTGAAGACAACGATATTATAACAAGGATTATCGTGCATAAGTTAGAAAAAGAAAATTATTCCCTAACTAGATTAGCAACTGGAGAAAAAGTATATGAAACAGTTCTGTCTCTCACTCCTGATTTAATAATTTTAGATTTACTTTTGCCAATAAGAAACGGATTAACAATACTCAGAGATTTAAAATCCAGTCCGGCGACTATAAAAATTCCTGTAATAATTTTTACAACCAATAATAACGAAGAAATGTTAAAAAGCGCATTAGATTTGGGTGCTATTGATTATATATTAAAACCATTTTCGACATCTGAGTTGACGGCAAAAGTTAAAAAATATACAAATTTTTAAATCTTACTAAATAAACCAAGAGTAATATCGTATTGTATCCGGAAAATATTTATCATTATATAATATTAACTATCCTGCTATTGCTGCTTTCTAGCTATTTATTAATTGGCTTTGTTATTTTTTTAAGAATAATAAATAAATATAGGATAAAACAGCGCACTTTATTTCTAAATAATTGGGAATCCTTCATTTTTTCATACCTTGAGAATGAAACCGATCCTAAAGATCTAATTAATAAGATACCAAAAAGAAAATATCGGTATCTATTAGAGTATCTTAAAGAATTTTTATTATCACTTAAAGGAGAGGATTTTAATAAGCTTGCTTCTTTAATAAATCAAACCGTACTTTCTGATTATTTATTAAAAAAATTGAATTCAAATAACAAAAAAAATATAATATTTTCTTCCTTCTTTGCAGGAGTGACCGGTATTGAAAAAGCCGAACATTTATTAAAGGAAAAAATCACAATACATAATCAGCAAATATTCTTTAATTGTTCTGTAGCTTTGGCTAAAATAAACTCATACTCAAGTCTTGAGCTAATTCTTAATGAATTCATTAAATACAACAATTTAGGAAATGACTACCTTCTTTTAATACTTACAGAATATAACGAAAAAGTGTGCAATGAAATATTGAAGATAATGGCAGAAGAAAGATCAATTTCATTATTGACGACATTTTTACGCGTTTTAAGATATTACAAATACAAGGAAGCAGGACCATCTGTTTTGCAGATAATCGTTTATACTCATTCAAAGGGAATTATTATTGAGTGCTTGAAATTTTTTGATGAAATAAGATATGTGCCCGCAACTTCTGCTGTCAGCAGATTACTTGAGCATAAACTCCCCGAAATAAGAAGTCAGGCAATTAAAACTATATGCCGGTTAGATAACAAATCATTTGAAGAAAAAATATTTAGCAAATTATTAGACGATGTTTATGATGTCCAATATCAGGCAGGGCTAGCAATACTTGATTATTATGAGGATGGTGAATCACGATTAGCGGAATTAGCCTATAGTATTCAACCAGGAAATTCTTCAGCAATTTCAAGAATGCTGCTAAGTGAAAAAAAAGTAAGAGAAGGTAAATGAATTTTATTGATTACATAATTATTTTATATAATTATTTACTCTTAGCCTATTCCCTTGCCATCGGGACAATTTACCTTTTATTGAATGCACTTTCCTTTGTGAGAATTGCACAATATAAACAAAAGATGACTTATACAGATTTAAAGAAAATATTCAAATTTCAAAATTATAAACCAATTTCTATAATAGTCCCTGCCTATAATGAAGAAAATACAATAGTTGATAGTATTAAATCATTGTTACAATTAGAATATCCGGATTTTCAATTGGTAATAGTTAATGACGGATCTACAGATAAAACATTGGAAAAAATATTTACCAATTTTTCCATTCGCCAGGTTTCATTCATTCCATTCTATGAGTTGCATTCAAAACCGATAAGAACTGTTTATATGTCGCATGAATATCCTTCATTAGTCGTAGTAGATAAAATAAACGGAGGCAAGGCAGACGCAATAAATGCAGGCATTAATATAGCAAAGAATCCCTTAATTACAGTTATAGATGCTGACTCAATATTAGAGAGGGACTGCTTGCTTAAAATCGTACGACCATTCATGGAAAATGAAAATATTATTGCTGTTGGAGGAACGATAAGGGTCGCCAACGGATGTGAAATTATCCATGGCAACATGATTAATATTGGAATTGCAAAATCTTGGTTAGCGCGGTTTCAAACAGTAGAATATTTGCGGGCATTTTTATTTGGTAGAAACGGTTTTGATGTATTAAACAGCGTAATGATTATTTCAGGAGCGTTCAGCTGCTTCTCAAGAGATGCATTAATAAATATTGGAGGATATAGGGAGGGATCTATAGGAGAAGATATGGAAATTATTATAAGAATGCATGATGTTTTCAGAAAAGTAAACCCAAAATCTAAAATAACTTTTATTCCAGATCCGGTTTGTTGGACGGAGGCACCGGAGAGGCTAAAGATTCTTCGAAGTCAAAGAATTCGATGGCAAAAAGGGACAATAGATAGTCTCAGGTTACATATGAAATTATTATTCAATCCAAAATACGGCGCTTTAGGTTTAATAGGATTCCCATATTATGTTCTTTTTGAAATGATTGGACCAATAATCGAAATAACAGGATATTTTGTCTTCATTTTTGCTTTCATCTTTAATCTAGTATCAATCTCTTTTGCTTTTGCTTTTTTATCTGCGGTAATATTATACGGAATAGTACTTTCAATTTTGTCCGTTGTTTTGGAAGAATTATCATTTAAAAGATATCCAAGACTTTCAGATTTATTTGTTTTATTTACAGCCGCATTATTTGAAAATTTTGGTTATAGGCAAATAATTACATGGTGGCGTTTTAAAGCAACAATCGAATATATTTTCGGAGACCGGGGTTGGGGAAAAATGGAAAAAAAGGGATTTGGCACACGAGCTGAAGAGAATAAATAAGCTGCTTAACTAATGGGCTGATGGGGATCTACCACTAATATTCTACGAATTTTTTAGTTAATTAAAATGATATTGAGTATCATTTTAAGACAATCTATTTCAATAAAAACCTTCATTTTAATTGTTTTTCTCATTTTTCTTGTTGGTCTAATAATAGTATAGATGATGGGAGAACAAAATCATTGGAGATTAAATTGAAACAGAAATTTTTACTCATCGCATCCTTAATCATTATCTTATCCGGATTCGGAAAGCTAATTGACGCTAAAATAAAAAGCATTTCACAAGTAATAAGCCATGATATTGGTGTCGGCATTTTTATCCCTGCACCTGTTAACGATACTTATTTTACCGGCACATATAGTGCTATAGTTGACGGTCTTCCTACAAGTTTATATTGTATTGACCTTTATCATCACATGGCATACAACAGCGATTATCAAGATGTTCAATCTACCAATGATACTCTTGCATATATACTTAATAACTATTATCCATATAAAACTTCATACCCCGGTATGCTTAGTGACATTCATCGTGAAGCTGCGGCTGTCCAGTTGGCACTTTGGCATTTAACAGATAAACTTGATATAAGTACTCTTAGCGGTCAAAATAATACTGATATTTCCGATATCAAACAAAGAGTTGCTGCAATATTAAATGACGCTTTCACTAATGCTCATGGTTATGACTTAAAGACATTTGTTATAAATATACCCGCACAATCATTTACAATCGGTTCGCCTGTAACTTTTAACGTACAGGCGTTTAATGAACAGGGTTTAGCAATGCCTAATGTACAAATTTCTCTTACGACAACCCAGGGAACCTTAAGCCAGACTGTTGTCACTACAGATTCTTATGGAGCTTCCCCTCAGATTACACTTACTCCGGCTTCTGGTCAGACTACAGCAACAATAACTGCTACCGGCGTAGTAGGTATACCTTCGGGGACCGAATATTTTAATGTTGCTAACCCAAATACTACTCAAAAATTAATTCTTGCAACACCGACTACTGCTAAACGAACAATAACTCAAGTAGTTAATTGGTCAAGTTCCTATAATTTAGTAATTAGCAAAACCGCAGATAAGAGCAATGTAGTTAACGGAGATATTATTAACTATACCATTAAAGTTAAAAATACCGGCAGCGGTGAAGCACAGAATGTTCAAGTTTCTGATCAACTCTCATCTTTACTTAATTTTATTTCTTGCACACCTTCCGGCGCTTATAATTCAACTACAGGTATTTGGAATGCCGGCAATATCAGTGCTAATGACTCCGCAAGCTTGATTATAACTGTAAAAGTAAATGACAATGCTCCCAATTTAACATTTGATCTTGGAGCAGCTGCAGATTATAATTTATTTGTTCTTGATACCCTGATTCAGCCGTCATCGGACACACAGGGGAAAGCTGCAATCGGAGGATATGCAGATCTAAGAAACTACAGTGTCGGTTATGATCTTCCTTCTTATTCAGGTAATGTTTTAGTTGTAGGTAATCACTTAACTTTTATAAGCGGTGCTGTTGTACATGGGAAAGCAATATATCAGAACTATATTACAACAACAACAGGATTTACAGCAGACAGCGGTATTTTTAAAGACTCTGTTATAGACTTTGAGCAAGCAAGAACTCATCTTCAAAATTTATCTAACCAGTTATCATCTTTAACTGCTACGGATACTGTAAAAGATGAATATAATCAGGTTGAGCTAACCGGGCATAATGACACACTTAATGTTTTTAATGTGGACGGAGCTTTAGTATCCAAAGAAAATAATTGTATAATCGACGCTCCAAGCGGTTCGACAGTCATTGTTAATATTTTAGGCAGTGTTGTAACAATGAAAGGCGGTTTCAGTGTTACCGGAACAACAAGTGATAAAGTAATACTTAACTTTCCTCAAGCAGATACGATACATCTTTCTTATATCAATGTTACCGGAACAATACTTGCCCCTAACTCAGTGCTTGACTTCCCTTCAGGAGTAGTAAACGGACAGGTAATTGTTCGCTGCTTCTTCGGAGCCGGACAGATGAATATAAATCCTTTTGACGGTTATATTACTGATAAAATGAATATTGCCAACTTTGCTACATTAGTTTCTGCATCACAGGCAAGCATGCCGGGTATTGTCAGAGGTGTGGCTCCTTCCTCATGGATAGTTGCCAATCAAACAAGTTCATTAACTGGTGTTAATACAAATAATACTATTCAGCCGAAGCAATTCAGTCTTGAACAGAACTATCCTAATCCTTTTAATCCATCTACAGTAATTGAATTCACGGTAGCCAAGAGAGAAGCAGTAAATATATCAGTCTTTAATATAATCGGACAGCAGATTGCTACATTAGCAAACAGAGAATATGCACCCGGAAATTATTCGGTTCAGTTCAATGCAGATAATCTACCGAGCGGAATATATCTTTACCGTTTAGTTACAAAAGACTTTGTATCAATTAAGAAAATGATTTTGATGAAATGATGTTGTTCATTAAGCTACCCCTGTATAGTTGACCCGATAGAGCCGCTTTTGCGGCTCTTTTTTTATAATGGATATAAATAAGTATTTATTAATTACTTAAGGATAAGATTAACAACCTCAGATAAATTTTCAACCGGAATAATTTTAATTTTACCCGTTAATTTTAAATTTCTATAATTATTTTGAGGTATAATTATTTTTTTAAATCCTAGTTTTTCACCTTCCTGGATTCTTTTTTCAATATTGCCGACACTTCTAATTTCACCTCCTAATCCGACTTCACCAACAACTACAATATTATTATCTACTGTTTTATCCTGTATACTAGATGCAATCGCACAACATACCGATAGATCAATAGCTGGCTCATTAATTTTTTGCTCCGCCGGCAAGGTTCAAAAAAACATTTGCAGCAGAAAGTCTGAATCCGGCTCTTTTTTCAAGTACTGCTAGTAAAATTGAAAGCCGCCTATAATCAAATCCTGTAGCAACACGCTGCGGATTACCATAATTTGAAGGGGTTACTAATGCCTGAACTTCAAGCAATATTGGGCGGGTTCCTTCCATTATAGCCGTAACAATTGAACCGGGAGATTCTTTTTCACGTTCACTTAAGAATAACTCGCTTGGGTTCTTGACTTCAGTTAAGCCATTTTCGTGCATTTCAAATACACCGATTTCATTTGTACTGCCAAATCGATTTTTCTGTGCACGTAAAATTCTAAAGGAATGATGTGATTCTCCCTCAAATTGAATAACAGTGTCCACAATATGCTCTAAGATTTTTGGACCGGCAATCATACCGTCTTTTGTAACATGCCCAATAATAATAACACTAAATAAATTTCTTTTGGCTTCTTGCATTAAAAGAGTTGTACATTCGCGAATTTGGGTTATTGTGCCAGGAGAATTTTCAAGTTCACTCCGATACATTGTTTGGATTGAATCAATAATAACAACAGAAGGTAAAAGATTATTAATTGCCGATATTATTATGGATAAATCGGTTTCTGCAAGTACGTAAAAATTATCAGATTTGAGTTTTAAGCGGGTGGACCTTATTTTAATTTGTTTTGCAGATTCTTCTCCGGTCACATAAAGCACTTTTTCATTTATATTTGACGCAGCCTGCATGGCAAGAGTAGATTTCCCAATACCTGGATCTCCTCCTAATAATATAACCGAGCCGGGCATCAAACCGCCGCCTAAAACCCGATCAAATTCTTCAATCCCAGTTTTTAACCTATCCTCTTCTTTTGCAGATATTTCACTGATTTTAGAAATATCTATTTTCCCGCTATACAAAGTATTTTTATGTTTGGATGATTCAACTTTTTCTTCTGTGAACGAATTCCAGCTATCACACTCAGGACATTTCCCCAACCAGCGTAATGATTCGTAGCTGCAATTTGAACAAATATATTTAATTTTTGTTTTACTCATTTTAAATTACCCCTTTTTAATTTTCTTTGAGTGAATCATTAACATCCGTTAAATAAACTTCTTTAAAGTCTCTTCGACTTTAGATAATGCTGAAGAAATGTTATCAATATCTTTACCGCCGGCAGTAGCCAAATGCGGACGACCGCCGCCGCCGCCGCCGACTAGCTTAGCAAGTTCGCCGACAAGCTTTCCGGCACTAATTTTTTTATCTTTAATTAAATCATCTGAAACAACACAGACAATTCCTGCTTTGCCTTCAACTTCAGAAAATAATACTCCAATACCTGATTTAATTTTACCCGTTAATT
>JAJYOQ010000456.1 GCA_021796135.1 Bacteroidota bacterium | reverse complement strand
AAGCACTAATTCAATAATTACTGATGTATCCGGAGTAAAATACATATTTGAAAAGAAATGGAAGAAATTAAAAAGCAATGGGAAATATATTGGTGGACATCCGATGACAGGAAAAGAGCAGGGCGGATTCGAAAACTCAGATCCTTTGCTATTTCAAAATTCTATTTATATACTTTCTGACAAATTAAAAAATGAGTCCGGACCTTTATTGGCAATTATCAATATTCTTGGGGCACGCATTAAATTTATTGATCCGAAGCTTCATGATAAGATTGTCTCCATGGTTAGCCATTTACCTCAGATTCTATCTATTGCATTAGTCAATTCTCTCCCGGACGAAGAAGGGCAAGTAAACTATTTGGATTTTGCTGCGGGCGGATTTAGAGATATGACTCGTATTGCTTCAAGCAAGTTTAATATTTGGAAATCAGTAATTGACCTAAATAGCAAAAATATAGTTTCTTCAATCAGAATTATTAAAAAAAAATTAAACACTTTTGAAAAAGCAATTAAGTCCGGTGATATTAAATCTGTTGAAAATTCATTTGAATCTGCAAGAATTAAACGAGACGAAATCCCTAAAAACAACAAAGGCTTTATCAATCCGCTTTATGACATTTATGTTTTTGTCAACGACAAACCGGGTGTATTAAGCAAACTCACAACCTTATTATTCAACGAAGGAATTAATATTAAAGATATTGAACTTCTAAAAATTCGCGAAGGCACGGGAGGCACATTCAGAATTTCTTTTGACTCAGAGCAAATAGCTATTAAAGCCAAGGCATTTATTGAAAAATCCGGTTTTACAGTTCAAAGTTAATCATGGGTAAGCATTTACTTAGCAAGTCGTCTTTCATTAAGGGTATCCAGTGTGAGAAGCAGATTTACCTCTATAAGTATCATTATGATTGGATGGATAAAGTTAGCGAAAACCTTCAAGCCATATTCAAACGTGGTACTGACGTCGGGGTTCTGGCTCAAGAATTATTTCCTGACGGGATCTTAGCTACCATAGATCCCAAAAAATCAGATGCAGCTGTAAGTAAAACAAGAGACCTTATTGATGAAAATTGTAAAGTAATATATGAAGCTGCATTTTTGTATGACGGCATATTAGTGATTAGTGATATAATCGTTAAAAACGGAAATAAATGGAAAGTATATGAAGTAAAAAGTTCTACTTCAATATCTGAAACTTATCTAATTGATGCCGCCGTTCAATATTATGTCCTTTCAAATTCCTCTATCGAAATCGAAGACATTTCAATTATTTATATCAATAACCAATATGTAAGAGCAGGGAAATTAGATATTCATTTACTTTTTAAAGTTGAAAGTGTAAGAGATTTAATTATACCTAAACAGAAATATATTGAAAATGAAACATCCCGTTTAAAAGAAGTGTTAATGGGAAAACATATTCCTGAAATAAAAATCGGCCCTCAATGCTTTGAACCTTATACTTGTAGTTTCTTAGGTCATTGTTGGGACAATGTACCCGAATACTCAGTCTTTGACATTGCAAACTTAAAGATGCAAAAGAAATTTGAATTCTATAATAACGGAATAATCAATCTCGAAGATATTCCTGAAGAAAATGATCTTAATGATAATCAACGTATGCAGGTTGAATCTCACATAACCAACAAAACGATAATAAATAAGAAAGAGATTAAGGAATTCTTAAATACAATAAAATATCCGGTTTATTTTATGGATTTCGAAACATTCATGCCGGCAGTGCCGATGTTTGATAATTCAAGACCATATCAGCAGATTCCGTTCCAGTATTCACTCCATTATAAGAAAAAATCCGGTAGTGAACCCGTACATCATGAATTTTTAGCCGAAGCAAGCGGAGATCCGCGAAGGAAATTTATTATTAAATTGCTTAATGATACCAAAGACGAAGGGACAATTCTGGTTTATAATAAATCATTTGAAATAACTCGCCTAAAAGAAATATCTAAAGATTTCCCCGAATTTGAAGTCGAAATTGAAGAAAGAATATCAAGAATATTCGATTTAATGTTTCCGTTTCAAAAGAGATATTATTATAAACCTGAAATGAAAGGCTCATATTCAATAAAGAAAGTTTTGCCTGCATTAATTCCCGAATTAAAGTATGATGAACTTGAGATAAAGGAAGGAGGCACAGCATCCGCTGCGTTTGAAAGCTTATATTATGAGTCAGATATATTTAAAATTTCTGAAATAAGAACTAATTTATTAAACTACTGCAAAATGGACACACAAGCCATGGTTGAAATATTGAATTACCTGACAAATATAAAATAAGATTGAACAAAAAGCTTTCACAAATGTAAAATCTTCAATCTAGCAACTTCACATCCCTCGCAAAGAAAAAATATATTTATCTATCATTTCTCAAAACAATAATTCTAGCGAAAGATTAAGCGAATTAATACTCTGCTCGCCGCTTGATTTCCCAATTAAATTAAAAGTATTGTATTTTAAACTTATATCAAAATTAACAGGAGGAATTGTAACTTCTGCACCAATTCCAGCTCCAGCTCCTATTCTGCTTCTAGAAGGGATATTTACTATACTAGCCCCGTTAGATGCCTGTGTCACAACCTGTCCTAAATTATTTTCAGTGATATTGACCGAAAGATATGGGTGAACAAAAGGTAAGGGAATAAAAGAGTATTCTGCTTCTGCACCGATTGTAAAAATATTCATAGAAGTAGAAAATCCCAACGAATCATTTGATCCGCTTCCTTTAAGAATATGATAATCAATAAAAGCGACAGGTGTTATGGGAAGCATTGGAATATTAAATTTAGCTTCAACTCCTAAGTGATATGAATCCTTAAACCCAAATGCTAGAACATCTCCATTTACCAGACTAAAATTGTTAGTAAATATCCCCGGACTTTGTAAAATTGTTGTACCGCCTCCGACACCGATTTTTAGCAACTGCGCATTAGTTGTATTTACAAAAATTATCGATAATAAAAAGAATAACGAAATTGAGAATAATCTTTTCATAAGAGTTCCTTAACTATTTTTAAAAATCTAATTATAAACTTAAAATTAAATATATAAACAGAAACAAGATGTTTCAAAGTCTAAATATATGCACAAATGTACTTCAGTCAATTTAATTTTACGAAACTGAAGATAAAGTCCGATAAAATGATAATCATTTTTTATTCTAATTAATTAATTGTCTCACATCATTGACACATACAATTATTATAATTATTATAGGAAAGTTAAAACTATCAAGTAATTTTCAAAAAGGAAAGTAATCATGAAAAAAGTTTCACCTTATCTCTTTCTTCTTTTCTCACTTGTTATTTCTTCATCATTAAAGGCACAGAATGACTTAAGCTCGACTTTATCTCACCTTTCTTCCGGCGCTGCTCAGGCTTACGTTGCACCGGTGGTTTCAGGATTCGGAGCTGATCTTAATTCCGGCTGGGTTGACCGTGTTACTAGTTCTAAACTTTTAGGTTTAGATTTTAATTTTAAAATTGTTGCAATGGGAACTTTTTTCTCAAATCAAAATCAAACTTTTTCAACTTCGGCTGCATTTAGATTTAATAGCGACCAAGCTGCTGTCCTGACCCAATCTGTAGCTAATCCTGTAGCAAGACAAGACATAGAAAACCAAATCATAAGCCAGGATTTTACAGTCGGGATCTCCGGACCAACCATTGTGGGTGATAAAAACCAATACGTAGCAGTTAATTTCCCTGGTCATACATTTACTTCTTTCGGACTTCAATATAATATTCCAACCCAAAATATAGTTACTGTTGTAAATGGACTTCTTGGA
>JAJYOQ010000455.1 GCA_021796135.1 Bacteroidota bacterium | reverse complement strand
TCTTCAATTTTGTGCTTGCTCCCTTTAATCTGGATGGTCTCCGCTTCATTGATGGCAAATGGACAAGCTAGTATTTTTCCTCCCAGATTTTTTCCACAAAAGGTAACTTTTTCTCAATATAAAGATTTGTTTTCGAGATTGAATGTTGCAAAATATTTTTTTAACAGCGTTGTAATATCTGTAAGCGTTACCTTCGTTTCGCTTTTTGTCAACTCGATGGCTGGTTATGCTTTTGCAAAATACAGATTTGCAGGACAAAAGAGTTTATTTAAACTGCTGCTTAGTTTTATGATTATCCCGGCGCAAGTGACGATGCTCCCTTTATTTTTAATGCTAAAGGAGATGGGATTAATAAATACATATTTTGCCGTAATCATTCCTGGTATGGCAAGTGTCTTTGGAATATTTCTTATCCGTCAATATTTACTTTCAATTCCTGACAGCTTAATTGAAGCAGCCAAAATTGATGGGGCTTCCGACTTTCAAATCTATTTTACGATTATTCTTCCGCTTGCAAAACCAATTTTAATTACGCTTGCTATATTTACTTTTATGGGTACGTGGAATGATTTTCTTTGGCCATTAATTGTTATGACTAATGACACGATGTACACTCTTCCGGTTGCACTAGCAAATTTAATGGGCGAACATAACCAGGATACTGAACTTATGATGGCTGGTTCTGTTGTTACTATTATTCCAATCATGGTAGTATTTCTTGCATTGCAGAAGCATTACCTAAAGGGAATAATGATGGGCGGAATAAAGGGTTAAGATAATAATTAATTTAACTTTGACTATTTTTTCAAAATTTTATTTTATTACATAAATTACAAAATTAGTATTAATGGATTATTTCAAAATGCAAAAAACAATTTCTAAAATCTTCCCTAAGTTTTTATTAATAATTCTCTCATTATTCTTATTTACTTTCTTGATGACAGGCATATCCTCTGCTCAAAATATAAAAATCGAAAAGAAAGTAGATAATTTACTATCCAAGATGACATTAAAGGAAAAAATTGGGCAGATGACACAATTTGCCGGAGTAAATAAAAGATATGAAGAGATGATAAAGCTTGGAGAGGTCGGTTCATTTTTAGGCGTGAAAGGCGCTGAAAAAATAAACGAACTACAAAGGCTTGCAGTTGAAAAATCAAGACTGGGAATACCGTTGATTTTTGGGAACGATGTAATTCATGGTTATCATACTACTTTCCCCATTCCTTTGGGATCTGCAGCAAGCTGGAATCCTGGATTAGTTCAGCAGGCAGCTAAAATTGCTGCGGGTGAAGCGGCTCTGGAAGGGACTAAATGGACTTTCGCTCCTATGGTTGATATTGCTCGCGATCCAAGATGGGGTAGAATTGCTGAAGGCGCCGGGGAAGATCCTTACCTTGGAAGTGTGATGGCTAAGGCAGAAGTCATGGGTTTCCAAGGAGACAAACTTAGTGATGATTTAAGCATAGCAGCATGCGCAAAACATTTCGTCGCCTACGGTGCTGCCGAAGCAGGAAGAGATTATAATACTGTCGATATTTCAGAACGGACTCTAAGAGAAATTTATTTGCCTCCTTTCAAAGCTGCTTTAGGTGTGGGAGTTTCTACTTTTATGAGCGCTTTTAATTCGTTAAACGGAATTCCTGCATCTGCAAATTATCATACCTTAACACAAATTTTGAAAAATGAATGGGGCTTTAAGGGGTTTGTTGTGAGTGATTATAATGCAATTGGAGAATTAATATATCATGGTATTGCAAAGAATAAAAAAGAAGCTGCGCTGAAAGCGTTAACTGCTGGCGTTGATATGGATATGGTGGGTGATACTATCACCGGAAATGTATATTCTCCTAATCTTGCAATTCTTCTTAAGGAAGGAAAAATATCAGAAAAGTTAATCGATCAATCGGTGCGAAGAATTTTGCGTATAAAATTTGAACTTGGATTGTTTGATCATCCCTATACAGATACTCTTAATATTAAAAATCATATTCCAGACCAAAAATCAAGAGACTTTACGGCTCTCCGATTAGCAGAGGAATCTATCGTGATGCTTAAAAATGAAAATAACCTGCTTCCGCTAAAAAAAAGATTAAAATCTGTTGCTGTAATTGGTCCGTTAGCGGATGATAAATATGATCCATTAGGACCTTGGAATTGTTCGCCTATCCCGGAACGAGTCGTTACAGTTCTCGAAGGCATAAAAAGTAAATTATCGGAGTCGGCTAAAATACACTTTATAAAAGGGTGCGATATTGAAAGCAATGATAAAAGTCAATTTGATGATGCTATAAGCATTGCCGGTCAATCGGATATTGTAATTTTAGTGGTTGGCGAATCTGCTAATATGAGCGGAGAAGCTGCAAGCAGGACAAACTTGGATTTACCAGGAGTTCAAGAAGAGCTTGTTGAAAAAGTTGCAAACGTTGGAAAACCTACAATTGTACTTCTCATGAATGGCAGACCACTAACAATTGATTGGATTTCTAAACACATTCCGTCTGTCCTAGAGTGCTGGTTCCTGGGCGACCAATCCGGTAATGCAATTGCTAATGTGTTGTTCGGCGATTATAATCCATCTGCTAGATTGCCGGTTACATTTCCAAGATCTGTCGGGCAGATTCCGATTTACTATAATCACCTAAATACTGGCAGACCATTTCAAGCAAATAATAAGTACACAAGCAAATATCTCGATTCACCTGTAACTCCGCTATTCTCGTTTGGTTTTGGTCTAAGTTATACAACTTTTAAATATGGGAATCTAAAGGTTGAAAAAAATATAATTAAAATAGGTGGTTCAACAAATGTTTCGGTAAATGTTACTAACACGGGTAAAACTAGCGGCGCCGAAGTTGTTCAATTATATTTGCGAGATCTGGTTGCGAGCGTAAGCATGCCGGTTAAAGAATTGAAAGGATTTCAAAAAATTAATTTGAATCCTGGCGAAACTAAAGAAGTAAAATTTATTATTATGCCTAAAATGCTTGAGCATTACGATGTTAATATGAGGAAGACCATCGAACCGGGGAAATATGAGGTAATGGTCGGCGGAAATTCTGTTGACTTACTATCTAATTATTTTGAAGTAATTAAATAATAAGTTTAGATGTTTGAAATGATTATTAATATTAATTTAATCAATGTCAGTTTAGTAATTTAAAAATAAAATGAAAAAAACAATATTCCTCTTTTCCATCTCTATTATTTTTAATGTATTAATATTAGCACAGTCAGTTGATAAGCAATTGGCAAAAGCGGGCAATGATATCATTACTGAAAGTGAATTTAAAAACAGATATGAACTTAGTCCCCATCCGAAAACTTCCAATTCGCTCGATACTGCGCTTGTTAAGAAGGAATATTTATACACCCTGATAGCTGAGAAATTACTCGCTCAAAAAGCAGAAGAACTGCATATCGATACAACTCAAGAAATTAGAAACATTATGAGCTATTTCGAAAGGATGTACGTTAGAGACGCCTATTATAAAATTGTAATAAAAAATAAAGTGAAAATATCTCACGAAAAAATTTTGGAGGGAGAAAACCGCTTTCTTAAAATACTTCGTGTCAAATTTTTAAGTGCAGATAATGAAACAGGAATAAGACAAATTTATAATGATCTAAAAAGCGGTGCCTCGTTCGATTCCCTTTTGTATCTTAGTCCTGAAGATAGTGAAGACCAAACTGTCTTTGACTCTGTTAAATACGGAATGCTGCCAGAGTTTCTTGAAGATACATTGTATGATTTACAACAAGGTAAGTTTACTAAACCCATACAAGTTGAAAATGAATGGTATATATTT
>JAJYOQ010000454.1 GCA_021796135.1 Bacteroidota bacterium | reverse complement strand
GTATAGTAATAATCTAAAATGACCTAAACAAATTATTCTTTCATTTTCATCTTTTATATATTTCCCTAAAAAACGGGTAAAAAGATTGCTTCTAGCAGAATTCTTTTGAAAATATTCTATGAATACTGTGTGATATTCTTCAGAAATTTTTTGGAATAGATTTAGGGACACCTTTTCAGGTCCGGTAAGAATATCCCCGGTATTCAACCTTCCTAATAAGACAATTTTCATTTTCTTAATTAAAACTCTTTGAATTTTTAATATCAAATAGAGTAATTATAAATGTTATATATCTATTATTGGAATTACAAAAAGGCTGGGTATTGTAATTAGATACAATTTTAAAGCACATGACGTCCCCCTTTAAACTAAAATATTCTCCCTGATTAATAAATTATTTTTAACGCAGACAAAATTAAGAAAATATTTTTAAAATATTCAATAGTTCAAGAATTTATTTCACTTTCTTGCAAGCCATATTTCCGGGTTTTGCTTATTTCGCTGATTCCATATTTCAAAATGCAATATGTTCCCCTCAAGACTTTCACCTACTTTCCCGATAATTGTCCCAAGCTTTACTCTATCTCCTTCTTTTACAAAAATATTTGATAAGTGGCTGTATACAGTTCTATAATCTCCTTTATGTGTAATAATAATTATACTGCCATATCCGGGGATCCAATCTATAGCTGATACAACTCCGTCTGCTACCGATCTGACATCTTCATCAGGTTTAGTCTTAATATCAATCCCATAATTTAAAGTTACGGTATTTAACTTTTCATTTCGATTTTCCCCAAATTCTTTGAATATTCTTCCTTGCTCTACCGGCCAATTAAGTCTTCCCTTCAATGAAGAAAATGATCCAAAACCGGAGGTCGATAGATCAATATTGTAATTATTAAAATTATTATCTATTGATTTAGTACTCATCTTTTGGGAAGAAGGCGATTTAATAACTTTCTTTGTTTTCAACAATGCTAATTCTTCTGCGCGTCTTCTTGCCTCTTCCTCAATTAATCTTGAAATAATATTTTGAATTTTTATTTCTGCATTCTTTTTTGCGGCAATTTCACTTTTTAGAAATTCTTTATCATGGCGAATTGCAATTAATATCTTTTTTCTGACGATTCTCTTTTGATTAAGATCATCTTCTTCAGATTGCTTCTGACTTGCAAGCTGTTCCTTGTCCTTGAGTTCATTTTCTAAATTGGCTTTTTCATTGATTAATTCATTTTGTTTAGATTTCAAACTAGCAAGATCTTTAATCCTTTGTTCAGAAAATTTTTGAAGATACTTATATCTTAAAATAACCTGCTCAAAAGATTTTGCATTAAATAAGCTTTCCCATTCATTAATAGGTCCCCGTTTATAAGTTGCAATAAGATAATTCGCATAATTTCTTTTCAATTCCTTAATTTCAGAAGATAATTGCTGGATATTAGACTCTGTCTCCCCAATTTCGATGGTTTTTTGTTCATTTTCTTTTATTAATTCATTTATAAGTCTATTTAGCAGAAAACTTTGATGGTTATAATTATCCAGCGCATCATAATTCTCCATTTCTTTCGCGTTTTTCTGTTTCAATTGGCTTTCAAGTGTAGAAATCTCACTTTTAATGATATCAAGTTCGTTTTTTTTATTTTTGAGTATGACCCCGCTTTGGCCGAAATTGACCGAAATAAAAGAAAGAGCCAATATTATTATTATTTGCGGCCTTCGGTTTACCATTTTATAATATTAGCATCATGAGGGATAGAGAAATCAGTGTGGATATAAGGTTTATTTGTAATAATACTTTTATATTTAATTGAAAGAGTTTGATCATCCTGTTTATCATTAATATTAATCAAATATGGAACTGCAAGATTTTCAATCAATGTAAAATCCGAATACTTGCCCGTAAATAATTGATCACCTGAAAAATTTGTTATTTCAAAATCAGTAATTCCTAATTGACGTATATCGACTTTATATATATCAATTTTCTGATTTAATGAATCAGCAAATGTAAGGACATATTTATCATCATCGACTGTGTACTTTGTGGGCTTTTTATATAAATGATTAGTCATATTTACAGCTCCAAGGAAAGCGTCCATCAAATCACTAAATGGTAAATCAATCCGGAAAATATTCTTCAAAATACTCTCATTCACCTCTCCCTCATAAGCAGTGTTTTGAAGCGCATCATAAAATATATAATGATTATTTGTTACAACAGCATCACCCAATTCAATCCCAAACGGTCCCATAATAGATAATTGAATTGAATCCGGTTTAACTAATATTATCTTGAATAAGGCTTTGTTTTCAACGCCTCCTGAATTTATAACTAGCGAACCGGTACCATCGAAGGATCTGATTCGTCTTCGGTTTACTTCAAGTTTATCGACGAGCCTTTCAGAAGATAATATTTCAGGTTTAACAGAAGTACTTACCGGCGCACAGCCGAAATAAAACGATGCAGCAAATAGAATAATTATTAACGAAATTGAATAAGAATAGTTTTTCAAAGTTCACCTTTTTCGATTTTAGATTTTAGTTCTAAATTAGATTTATCCATATTAAAAGCTTTTTGCCAGGTTTCAATAGCTTTTTGCTTATTGCCCAATTTAAATTCAACATCACCGAGATGTTCAAGCTCATCAGGCTTATCACCGCTAATTGTTAGAGCTTTTTGAATGTATATTTCAGCTTCCGAAAACTTTTCCATTTTAAAATATATCCAGCCCATTGTATCAAGATATGCTGAATTTGCAGGCTCCGCCTTAATAGCAATTTTAGACATCTTAAGAGCTAGATCGAGATTAATTCCTCTTTCAGAAAGAGAATATGCATAATTATTATTTATTAGAGCATTTGAAGAATCAATTAATAATGCTTTTTTGTAAACACTGTCGCATTGATCCCATTTTTTTTGAGTATCGTAAATCAGACCTAGGGTACCAAGCAGGTTAATATCATTCGGAGATAAAACTAATGCTTTACTAATATAAATTATTGCTTCATCATTTCTTTTCAACTGACTTAACGTATAACCATAAGCTGAAAGAGCATTTATATCGGTAGAATCAAGTTCGACAGCTTTTCGAAGATAATTTTCAGCATCTAAGAATTTTCCATTCTGGGATAATGAAAGACCTAAAATAAGATTAACCCTAAAATCTTCAGGGAAAGAACTAACGGCTTTGCTTAAAACTTTTATGGCTTCAACATACTTATGAGTATCAAAATATAATCCGCCTAGTCTCACCCATGCTTCAACATTCCAGTTTGCTAGTTGTGTAGCCTCCTTAAAATATTCAATAGCAGAAGAATCATTTTTCTCATTTATCGAAATAGCCCCGAGATACATTTTAACCTGCCAGTTTGCAGAGTCTTTATCAATCGATAGGAAAATTTTCTTTGTAGTCGGTAATAAAGTACTATCCAATAATGACCTGTTGAAATAAGCAGTACCAATTCTGATTTTTTGATTAAGGGATATTTTTGGCTGCGAAAGAATAAAATTATATTCTGAAGCAGCATCCTGCCATTTATTCATAGCAATGTAAATTTCTGCTTTTCGTTCATGAGCATCAATATCATCCGGCAGGGCTGAAATGATATTGTCAACTATATTCATAGCATCTTCATATCTTTTAGCTTTAAAATAATATTCAGAAAGTAATCGCTTTAATCCGTTATTATTCGGGTCAATTATAATAAGTTTTTGAATTGAAGAAGCAGCTTTATTGAAATCACCCAGTCCTGCATATAATTCAGCAACATGAATTAACACGTTCCAATCCGGACCGATTAAAGAAGTAACTTTATTATAATTGA
>JAJYOQ010000042.1 GCA_021796135.1 Bacteroidota bacterium | reverse complement strand
AAAGTAGCAAAAAAAGAAAGAAACAATTATTATTACATTATTTTTATATTTTTACCTTATTATGAACCTGTTTATTAACATATTTTTTTATAATCTTTCGGTTACCTTTTATTATGACCCAACACGTCGACGCGTTCCGTAGTGGGTTTGGTATATGCTGTTTATTTAACTCATTTATTTAAGCAGAACCTTCCAAGGGGATATTTATTCATATTTCTGGTTCTTCTGGCTTTTTATTTGACATTAGTTCCGTTTTTTCTGTGGGATCAAATTTCTTTTAGTTTATACGGACCATTTGCGATTCAGCAAAAAGTTGCTGCCTTGCCAATTTGGATAGCTGCAGTCATATTAATAATTGCGATATACTCAGGATGGATAGCCGCCAATCTACAGGAAGTCTTTTTTGCAAGCGGATTGGTACTTTTTCTGGCAGTACTGATTTCGATGATATTAAAAATATTTGCTTTTGGTTTTTTGCAAGCAACAGTAAACGATGTATTTGATCTTTCTTACTTTATATTCTGCATTCCGTTTTTACTTTTATCCATCGCAGAATACGATAATCAAACCGAATTTAGCTTCCTAAAAATTCTAAAAGCCGGATAACTCAGAGCGAAAAATATAAATGCAAACAAAGCATTAAGGGGATTGCTAAGAATATCGCCGATTAAAAATATTAATGAACCGATAAGAAAAAGAAGAGGAGCCCAAGGATAACCCCAAGCTTTGAAAGGTCGTGGTAAGTCCGGTTCTTTTTTCCTCAAATAGAAGAGAGATGCAAAGCCTGAGAAATAATTCACAACATAGAAAAAAGCGGACATTGCGATTAAGATTTCGAGAGAGCCGGAAATAATGAGAAAGATAACAAAAGCCGCAGTAATAAATAACGCCGGTCTGGGAGAGCCGTTTTTGCTGACATGAGTAACCTTAGTAGTAAAGAGCTTATCACGTCCCAGCCCAAATATGACGCGAGTAGCAATTAATAAAGCAGCATTTAGAATACTAATCAATGCAGCAATTGAAAGAACAGCAATAATTTTCCCGCCAAAATTTCCGAAAATTGATAATGCGGCGGCAGTTACGGGAGCATTTGAAGCCGCTAGTTTAGAGACAGGAAGGACATATAGCAAACTGGCATTAACAAGAAGGTAGATAGCAATAATAGCCATTACGCCTCCGATAGCCGAGCGAGGAAGATTTTTCCCGGGATTTTTATCTTCTTCAGTGAAATAGATAGCGCTGTACCATCCATCGTATGTAAAAATTATTGATTGAAGAGCAATAACAAAAGCGGCAAACAATCCGCCGGAAGAGGAGATTACTTTAATATTACTTTTAATAAAGGAGCCGGGTGAAAATTGTTTTCCGAAATAAAAGAATACTATAACCAAAATGATAAAACCGACGACTTTAATAAAACTGGTAATCTGCTGAGTGCGACTGCCGGATTTAAGTCCGAACCACTGCAAGATGGTTAGAATAAGGACAGAAGAGACGGCAATTTCTTTTATGTTGATTAACCCCGGATTAAAAAGTGAAACAGAGAATTCGCCGACAGCAATAGCCATTGAGGCGATAGAAGCAGTAGTAGCAGTCCAGTCGCTCCATCCGATAACGAATCCGCTATAATTCCCGAAAGCTCTGCGTACGAAAACGTACCATCCTCCGGCTTGCGGCAGCATAGTGCCTAATTCAATAACGGAGACAGTACCTAGCAAAGAATATACGCCGCCTATAATCCAAGCAGCCATAATCAGGTAATAATTTCCTAATTGGGAAGCAACCATACCCGGAGTTCTGAGTATTCCGACGCCGATAGTGCCGCCGATTGTAACCGCAATGCCGAAACCGACCCCGAGGATTTTTTTTAATTCAGAATTTATAGCTGGTGATTTTTTCAATTAATTTATCCTTCGTTAAATTAAATACCGCAGGCGAGAGGAAATGGATTCCCGCTTTCGCGGGAATGACCATATAGAAATAGTGAACCAGAAAATAACAAATGTCAAATGGATGTTTGTTAATCTGTAACACAACCCTCGGAAGCGCTTGAAACGCTTTTTATATATTTGTATAGAATTCCGCTTGTTGCTTTGAAGGGCGGTTGTATCCATGCAGCTCTTCGTTCGGCTAGAACTTTTTCAGTGACTTCGACGGAGATTGTATTATCTTCGGCATTGATAGTGATAATATCTCCGGTTTTGACAAGAGCGATATTGCCGCCGGATTGAGCTTCCGGAGTAATATGTCCGACTACAAAACCATGAGAGCCTCCGGAGAATCTTCCGTCGGTAATAAGTGCGACTGATTTCCCAAGACCGGCGCCCATTATAGCTGCGGTAACTTCAAGCATTTCTCGCATACCTGGACCGCCTTTCGGACCTTCGTACCTAATAACAATAACATCACCAGCAACAATTTCTTTATGTTCGATTGCTTTAAGAGTTTCTTCTTCTGAGTCATATACCTTAGCTGGTCCGGAAAATTTAAGTCCTTCTTTGCCGGTTATTTTAGCAACTGCGCCTTCGGTTGCAAGGTTGCCGTATAGAATTTGGAGATGACCGGTTTTTTTGATTGGTTTATTCAAAGGATAAATAATTTTCTGACCTTCTTTTAAGTCATTGGCAAACTCGATATTCTCGGCTAGAGTTTTTCCGGTGACTGTAATACAGGAGCCGTCGAGGAATCCTTCCTTCAATAATAATTTTTGAACAGCGGGAACGCCGCCGATTTCATACAAATCTTCCATAACATATTTTCCGCTTGGTTTCAGGTCAGCGATATAGGGAGTGCGGTCGGAGATATCCTGAAAATCTTTAAGGGCAAGATCAACACCTGCTGCTTTAGCCATAGCTATAAGGTGTAAAGTAGCATTAGTAGATCCGCCTAGTGCGATTACGATTGTGATAGCATTCAGAAATGCTGTTTTAGTCATAATATCCAAAGGTTTAATATTATTTTCCATCAAGTAAAGGATAGCTTTACCTGTATCATAACATTCTTTAAGTTTCTGATCGCTATTGGCGGGGCAAGAAGAGCTGTAAGGAAGACTCATGCCCATAGTTTCAATAGCTGAAGCCATAGTGTTCGCTGTATACATTCCGCCGCAAGCTCCGGCGCCGGGGCAGGCATGATGGAGGACATTATCTAGGTCATTTTGAGTAAACTCTTTTGAGAGGTATTGTCCATAGGCTTCGAAAGCAGAGACGACATCTAACTTTTTCCCTTTGTAAAATCCGGCTTTGATTGTTCCTCCGTAGAGCATGATTGCCGGTCTGTTTAATCTAGCCATTGCTATAAGAGAACCAGGCATATTTTTATCGCAGCCCGGAATAGTGATAAGAGAATCGTACCATTGAGCAGCCATAACTGTTTCAATAGAATCTGCAATAATATCTCTCGAAGGGAGGGAATATTTCATACCTTCAGTGCCCATTGAAATACCATCGCTAACTCCGATAGTATGAAAAATCAATCCTATCAAACCGCTGTCAACGACTCCTTTTTTAACAATTTTAGCCATATCATTAAGGTGCATATTACAAGTATTGCCTTCCCAGCCCATACTAGCGATACCCACCTGCGGTTTTTTAAAATCATCATCAGTCAGTCCAATACCGTAAAGCATAGCCTGTGAGCCGACCTGAGATCGTGTTTCGGTTAATCTTTTGCTGAATTTATTTAGATCATTTTTCATTTTTTCCTCGAATAGGTTTTATTAATTTAGAAACGAATACCCGTTTTGCAGATAGCTGAGAACTGGCATTTTGGGTATATCAAGCAATTTTTTGCTGCTGCATAAATTTAATTATTAAAGAGAAATTTATAGAATATCCTGCAGAGATTCTTGTTTTTTAAATCCAAATGTACAAAATAAATTAAACAATTTTAATATTCGGACCGAATAAGTAGTTTAATTTTAAACATTGGATTGCCTGATTACTTCAAGTTTTGTTTATAACGGCTTAACTATAAGTTTGAAAATAAATTTTCCTATTTATCAAGAATTTTATTTTTCATTGTTTAATAACGTTTACTTTTTGGCGAACATTGAAATTATATCTATTTTTATATTTACGAATGGTCTAAAAGCTTGGCGACTTTGAGCAGAAAGCTTAAGTTGTTCTATATTAATTTAATATTTACAAGATAAAGTAAGCGAAGTATAAATGGCTGATAATATAAAAAAATTAGACAGGGGTTTAGGATTATTACAAGCTACCGCATCTAACATGGTAACCATGGTAGGTATTGGGCCATTTATCACTTTCCCTTTGATTATATCAGCAATGGGCGGACCTCAAGCAATGCTGGGTTGGATAGTAGGAGCTATTATTGCTATTTCAGACGGTCAAGTTTGGGCTGAGCTCAGTACAGCTCTACCTGGTGAAGGCGGAACTTATATTTATTTAAGAGAGGCATATAAAAAATATTTTGGTAAGCTTATTGCATTTATGTTTGTGTGGTCATTTCTCCTTAGCGGTCCATTTGAAATTGCTTCAGGTTTGGTCGGAATGATGCATTATGTGGCATTTATTTTCCCATGGCTGACAGAAACAAATATAAGGATATTATCATTTTCTGCCGGTTTGCTTACTATAATTCTTCATTATAATAAAATCAAATTCGTGGGAGTCCTGACAGTTATTCTCTGGGTTATTATGTTAGCTACTGTTGCTTTAACAATATTGGTCGGCATTATTCATTTTAATTCTGCAAATGTTTTTGATATACCTAAGGGATGGTTTTCATTTTCATGGGGATTTCTTTTGGGGCTTGGCGGGGCTACTTTAATTGCGATGTATGACCTATTGGGTTATAATAATGTCTGTTACGTAGAAGAAGAAGTTAAAAACCCCGGTTATGTTTTCCCCCGCGCAATTATATGGTCTGTTATCGGAGTAGCAATGTTATATGCCATAATGAATTTTTTAATTTTGGGTGTTACACATTGGCGCATAGTAATGGGATCAACACATATCGTCTCCGATATTTTCAATGTTTATTACGGACATACAATAGCGGTTATTGTTACTGTACTAGTAGCCCTGACAGCTTACGGTTCAATTTATTCGTTGATGATGAGTTATTCGAGGATTCCTTTTGCTGCTGCAAGAGACGGATTCTTTTTTAATTGGCTAAAAGCGATACATCCGACAAAACATTTTCCTCATTATTCTTTATTAGTTGTCGGTTCGATAACATGTATAGCAAGTCTTTTCAATTTAGATTTTATAATTGCAGCGACTTTATCAAGCAGAATATTAATACAGTTTTTAGGACAAATTATAGGTCTCACCATTTTAAGAAAGACACAGCCAAACTTAAAAAGACCATATAAAATGTGGTTATACCCGCTGCCTTCATTCATAGCTTTTATCGGTTTTGCTTTTATTTTTATTAGTTCTGGGCTTGAAGCTATTAGTTTAGGACTTCTATGGCTTGTTGTCGGTGTAGTGTTTTTCCTTTATTGGGCTAAGAAGAATAATGAATGGCCTTTTATTACTTTTCATAAAAAGACATATGATTTATAGAGTTTACTTGTAAAATTCTTTTACTTCTCAAAAAGTTTCGTAAAAATCTTTTTAAGATATAAGAGTTTGTAAAAGTAGATTTCGTAATACTATACATAATTGTATTTACTTTATTCTTATAAATTAGTAATTTCAATAAGGTTAACCGAGGGAATTTATAAAAAAGATATTTATCTCATTCGGCATATTCTTATTTCAGCTTATTTTCATTTCGAACACGTCTGCACAGAGCAATAATTTTAATATAGATAACTATAAGCAATTTCTTCAATCGCACCGAAATATTTCTTCCGGGGATTTATTGCAGCTTTATGATGCCGGAAAGTTTGAAACCAATATTCATTTGAATGATTCTTCAGCTGTTTATTTCGACAACATCGATGCAAAATATAATTTAACAAGCTACGAAAAATCTCTGCTTCAGCAGAATGGTTTTGTTATATCTGAGCGTCTAAACGGCACTTCATTCGAAGGTGCATTTATGCAAATTTTTCAGCAGGATTTAACGGTTTTTGTTTCAACTGATGCTATATTGAATTCTTGTTTTACCTAGAATGACAGACTTGCATGATGATTACAAATATATGGTAATGATTCGATAGGAATTACCAAAATATAGCTTATTGTTTATATCTTGACATACACATTATTAGTCTCTATTTTTGGATTGCTAACAGAATGAATCGTTTTTGGGGGATTGTAATTAATTTAGGGCGAAAATCATTTCTAAATAAACCTCAAAATTTATAAGATCACTTAATATAATTTGGTTGGATATTATTGATATATTTTAAATAATGAAGGGAAATATATGCTGCATTTTATTCACATTTCGGACTCGCATCTTGGGTTCAGTGACCTTGATATATTAGATGAATATGGGAAAAATACCCGTGAGGAAGATACTTATAGAGCGTTTAAGGATGCTGTTGATTATATCATAGAAGACAAGCCGGATTTTGTTATACATAGCGGGGACATGTTCCATCGATCTTCACCTTCTAATAGAGCATTAGTAATTGCTTCGAAACAAATTTTACGCATAACAAACGCAGGTATACCATTTTATATGATTGCGGGGAATCATGATTTCCCTAAATCTGTTTTAACCTCACCGATCCATGACCTTTACACATCAAATGATCTTACTCATATTATATATAAAGAAAAATTGGTGATAATAGAAACTGATAAATTTATACTACACTTATTGCCACACATAAATAGCGAACAAGGATTTTTAGGAGAAATCAATAAAATAATGATTAATAATAGGAAAAAGCCAAACATCTTATCTATGCACTTAGCAGTCTCAAATTATGCAATGAATGAATTTGGAGAAAGAGTATTCCCGTTAGGAAAAATTGAAATATTAAAAGAGTTTGATTATGTAGCACTTGGTCACTGGCATAAATATAATCATCTACAGAAATATGGAAATGTTTTTTATTCTGGTTCTACGGAAAGAACATCGGAAAGTCAAACTGGTTATCCCAAAGGTTTTATTAAAGTCTTAATAAATAAGGAGACTAAAACTGAGTTTATTAATCTTAAGCTTCGCACTTATGAAAAAATAATAATTGATAAATGTTATAAAAAGACAAACGGGGAAATAGTTAATGAGATTAAAGATAAACTAAATATGATTACTGTAGCCGCAGGAATCTTTCATATTTATTTAAATGAATTACCTGCATTAAAAGCTAACGAAATACCACGTTCTGTATTTGAAAATATTTTTAAAGGTGCACTTTATTTTAGCATTTCAAAGACTATAAAAGAATCCGGAGAAACAATAGAAATAGATAGTGAGTCATTTGATTTGAAGGAACGTTTTCTTGATGAATTAAAATCTAATTTTAACCCAAATGAATTAACAATAGTTTCAGATTACGCAAAAAAAATATGGGATGAAATAGAAGAGGAGGAAGCAAATGCAAATTCATAATATAAGGCTAATTAATTTTAAGCAATATCGTGATGCGGACATAAATTTTCCGGAAGGTCTTATAGGGTTTGTAGGTAAAAATGGAGCTGGTAAATCCACAATTTTTGAAGCTATAACAAATGCATTCTATGGTAAGTTTGAAAGCGTTAAGGATAAAATCAAAAATGATAAGGCTGCAGATAAGGACAGTATTATTATTTCAATGACATTTGAAGATAAAGGTATCTTCTACAGAGTTTACAGAGAATATCGGGGTAAAAGTTTATCTACAAAAGCAGAACTATTTAAAAATAATCGTTCGATAGCGTCCGGTGCGATTGAAGTGAATAGAGTAATGTCAAAAATAATTAAAATTGATTACACAAATTTTAAGAATTCATTTTTTGCTCACCAGAAAGATGTTACTTCTTTACTTAATAAAAATACAAAAGAAAGGCAAGTAGCACTTCGCAAAATGCTGGGACTTGAAAAGATGGATAAAATCGAGGGCAAAATTAAAGATGAGATAAAGGAGCAAAATGCCGTTATGGCAGGCAGAAAAAGTGAATTGCTGACTGAAAATAATGAAAATAAAATAAAGGAAACATTAGGAGCAAAAAATATTGAAATGAAAAAATTTGAACCTGAATATCAACAACAAAAGGAAAAAGTAGAAAATGCAGAAAAACATTATAATAATATTAAAAATGAACTATTCGCAATCGAGAAAATAAAAATAAAATTTGATAAAATTAAAACCGAAATTGAAATTCAAAATGCCAAAATCTCGGATAATGATAAGAATATATCAAATTCAATTAAAGAACTCTCACTTCTTTATGAAGCTAAAAAAGAATATGAGGAGCTGCTTCCGTTAAAAGAAAAATATGAAAAAATTAATAAGCATATAGAATTGCTACAGAATGCAAAATTAAAATATCATAATAGAATAAATCTTGAAAAAGCAATTAGATCATATAAGGTTAGGTTTGAAGAAGATGGAAACAAGCTTCTAACCAAAACCAATGAATTAAAATTATACAATGATATTTCAATAAAAATGGAAAATATTAAATCTTTATTAGCATCGAACAGAGAGACTCTTAATTCATTTTCCGATAATCGAGATTCGAAGAATAAGATTATTGGTTCAATAAAAGATCAGTTGAGTATCAAAAATTCAAGGATTTCTAAAATTAAAGGTATCGGGAAAGATTCTAAATGTCCCGAGTGTGAAAGACCTTTGAAGGAACATTACGATCTATTATTAGGAAAATATAAAAATGAAATTGTTGAGCTTCAAAATAATTTAAATTTTGAGGAAATATCATTTAGGAAATTAAAGATAAGAATCGATTCAAAAGAAAAAGAGATTGATAAATTGAATAATGATTTGAGTGAGCAAGTAAAAAGATCAGAGAGAAAAAAATCGATTGAAACTTCTATTAAAGAACTAAATTTATCGATTACATCTATAAATATTGAAATACAGAATTCAAAACTTGAGCTTGAAAAATTAGGAAACGCGGAATATAATGATGAAGATCTTGTAAATGCACAAGAGGAATCGAGAAAATTAAAAAAGAACTACGAGAGATGTTTAAGCCTTGGCATAAAGAAGGATGAAATTCCGGGAAAGGTTGAACAGATAAAATATTTACAAAAGAATGAAATTGATCTAAAAGAAAAGCTAAAGCAATTTGAAACTGAAAAGAGTCAACTAAAGTTTTATACTGAAGAGTATGAAAGAATTAAACTTGAAAGAGAAATGAAAGAAGATGAATTAAATGAAATGAAAGGGCAACTTCACATAAAACAAGTTATTTTGAATGAAATAAATAATGAAATTAAAAAAATAGTGCTTCAATTAAACGATAATAAAAAACGTAAAGAGAGGATTGATTTATTACAAAGAAAAATTAATCTTTTTGACAGGCTGAAGTTGGTAGTTAATGAATTCAAGGAGAAAATAACCTCACGGGAATTACCGGAAATATCAAAAGCTGCATCATCGCAATTCTCCACTATTACCAGAGGAAGATATGACGTACTAAAAATAGACAATAGTTTTAATTTAATAGTGAATCGAGACGGAAATGAAGTGGATCTAAATACTCTTTCCGGAGGTGAAAAAGATTTAGCTAGTTTATGTTTAAGGATTGCAATTAGTAAACGAATATCGAAATTAGCTGGAAGAAATAACATGGGTTTTTTAGCTCTTGACGAAGTATTTGGAAGTCAGGATGAAGAAAGAAGAGAAGAATTATTAAATGCTCTTAATCTCATTTCAAGAGAATTCAAACAGATATTTGTTGTTTCTCATAATCAAGATGTCCAAGAAAAATTTCCGGTAAGGTTATCGGTTACCAAAAGAGGTGATTTTAGTTTTGCTGAAGTTGTGAGTTAATTAAAATTAAAGCTGGGTTAAAGCAAAGGATTTATGATTAAGAAAAATTATTCTATAACTATTTGATTAGAAAGTTCGTTTGTATCGTTTGGATTGATAGGGAAGTGTTGGCTTAGGATTTTACCGACACTTTGTACTGCGTTGATAATACCTCTTGAAAACTGACCGTATGAAAACATTTTTTGGATTTCATCTTTTATGGAATCCCAGGTGTTGTCGGCTACTTTTGCATGAATACCGGTATCTGCCATTATATAGAATCCTCTTTTCGGCAGAACAATGAAAATTAATATGCCTGTTTTATCTTTTGTTTTATTAATTCCCAGCCGGTAGAATTCTTTTTCCGCTAATTCTTTTATTGATTTGAATCGTTCAAAAAAATGCAAGTGTTCTTTTATTGCTACTCGGATTTCTCCGGCGGTAGTTTCTTCCGCTTTTTTGATGCTATTGGAAATTCGGAGCATCTCATCGTCGCTTATAAAGTGGTATATTAGTCCGTGCATTTCTTTCCTAATTGATCAACTAAAAGTAATTAAGTCAAAAGGAAATATCAATAGTTAAATCTAATTTAATATAATAAACATGAAAATAGATTCCCGCTTTCACGGGAATGACAATCTCATATTTTAAAATAACAAATTTTTGCCGGAAGAATTTATCAGAACACTTCTGTTTGCGATACCTTTATTCTATATTATTGTTTGCGCAAATCTATATCGCCTCCTGATGTTTTAACTATAAGCGGATTTCCGCCTTTGTTTAGGTCTGCTTCAAATTTTGTTGAGGTAATTTTTGTTACATTGTTTACTGAAAATCCACTGTAATCAATAGTCCCTCCTGATGTGTACATCTTTGCACTTGCATTAAAATCTGACGGCAGTATTAAATTTATACTTCCTCCGGAAGAGGAAAGATCAATTCCTTTGTTATCGCCCGAATAAATAAGCTTAATCTCTCCTCCGGATGTCGATGCTTTAATCTTTGCATCTTTCCCGTCAAGGGAAATATTACCACCGGATGTCGAGGCATCCAGATCGCTGACAAACTTCGAACAAATTATATCGCCTCCGGAGGTCTGAATTTTTATAGGACCATTAATATTTGTACAGTTAATATCTCCTCCAGAGGTAAATGCCTTTAAACTTCCATTCAGGTTATCAATTGAAATATCACCTCCCGAAGTGTGTAAGATTGTTTCGCCTTGGAGATTACTAATGGAAATATCACCTCCGCTTCTTGATATATTTGCGCTGTATTTTACCGGCAGTATTATTTCGAACCTTAGTCTAATGTTATTGCCAAAGTTAAAGAAGTTCAGTGCGCCTTCTTTTTCGGCTGTTACTGTTATACCGTTTTCAGAGTCATCAAAATTAAGATTGATTTTTTTTGTTGCAATTTCATTACCAAGTACTTTAATATATACTTGAGGAGCGTCAGAAGTGGTAATCTTTACATCGCCTGAACTGGCTTTTAAAGTAAAGTTTTTACCCGGAGTTGTATTGAATGTTTTTTCGCTGATTGTCTTTAATGTGCTTCCTCCAAATTCATTATACGTACCGCATGCCGCTATATTTAGAGAAAATAAAGTTAAAATAATAAAACCTGATATAACTCTATATTTAAATGTTTTCATAATATCTCCAATTATTTTCTTGATTAGACTTCAATAAAATTAATTAGGTTACAATAAAAGAGTTTATTATACATAAAATAGAAAATTACTACTCATTTCACAGAAGTTTTATCAGGGAATTATTAAATTATAGTTAATAATTAAAATTTATTTCAAAATGAAACAATTTGATGTCCCGCAGTTTTATAAAAGTTCTATTATCTCAACTATAAAAAACTCTCGAAAATCGAATGATCCTAGGAAAAAGGATTTTTCTCCCACTTTGCTGGACTTTGGTCCGGTGAAGTTTTTGATAGCGCGTCATTTTGGGTTCTGTTATGGAGTTGAGAACGCAATAGAAATTTCTTATAAGACTCTTGAAGAAAACCCGGATAAAAGAATTTTCTTACTTAGTGAAATGATTCATAACCCCGGAGTTAACAGAGATTTAGTTGAAAGAGGCGTAAAGTTTGTCATGGACACTTCCGGCAAACAAATTATTGACTGGAATGAATTAAATTCGAACGATATTGTGATAATACCTGCATTCGGAACGACCATTGAAATACAAAATTTATTAAAAGAGAAAGGCATTGACCCCTACATTTACAATACAACATGTCCTTTTGTTGAAAAGGTATGGAACCGCTCAGCTCAATTGGGGAAAGAGGATTATACAATTGTAATTCACGGAAAATATTTTCATGAAGAAACCCGAGCAACATTTTCTCACAGCGTTCAAAACTCTCCTTCACTGATAATCAGGGATATTGAAGAAGCTAAAGTTCTTTCAGAAATTATTCTGGGAAAAATTGACAAGGAATATTTTTATAAATTCTTCAGCGGCAAGTATTCCGATAATTTTGATGCGGAAAAGTATTTAAATAAAATCGGAGTCGTTAACCAAACGACTATGCTTGCAAGCGAAACCGAATCTATTGCAAATCTTTTAAAAGAAACATTCATTCAGAAATATGGCTCCGAAAATTTAAAATTTCATTTTGCCGACACGCGAGATACTTTATGCTATGCTACATATGACAACCAAGAAGCTACTTATGGATTATTAAGAGAAAAAGCAGACTTTGCTATTGTAGTCGGAGGATATAACAGCAGCAATACAAGTCATATAGCTGAATTGTGTCAGGAAAATTTAAGCACTTATTTTATTTCATCCGAAGAAAAAATATTATCATCAAAACAGATAAGTCATTTTAATATTACTTTGAAAAAAGAACTGGTCACAGACAATTATTTGCCGGATAAAAATCCTTTAACAATAATATTAACAAGCGGTGCATCCTGCCCGGATGCTGTTGTGGATAAAGTACTGCAGAAGATATTATCTTATTTTGATAATACAAAACCTATCCGGCAAGTGCTGGAAGAGGTAATTTCAGGTTAATTATACCTTTTTATCTTCGTTACTTAACTATAATAGAAAAAGGTTTTGAAACAGGGAACAAGCATGTCTGGTCATTACATGGCTGATAGTCAACTTCACCGTCTATTTTAATTTTTCCCGGCTTGATTTTTTTCAGGCTTTTTAACTCTAGAATTACAGTTGCTTGATTTTCAAATAGTGCAAGATCGGAATCCGAGAATCCGAGTTTTTTGAGGATCGGCATAGGATATTTTATGCTGATTAATTTGAAATCAGGGTTATTTTTAATTTTTACAATTGTCGGTGATAAATTATTATCAAGAGGTTTATCGGCATTTATATGCCAGCCGCGCATTATATTCAGACTTATATTTGCTTCAATGATACCGTCCTTTTTTAGTCTAACTGTATTTGCTTTTACTTTGATATCGACGACTTTTTCCGGAGAAATGTTTTGTGAATACCCCATTGATGTAGAAAATATCATTAAGATAAATGTTATGTAAAAAAAGAATTTCGTTATCATTTTTTTTGTCTTCTATTGATTATGTAATAATGGATACCCGCTTTCGCGGGTATGACATGTTGTTTTAATATTTTATTTTTCAGTCTTTTGTCAATATATCGGTATAATAGGATTGTAGAATTTCTTTAGTAGAGTTATCCTGAATCCACGCTACAACGGCGAGATTTTTTCTATCCATTTTATCCGTTCTAGCACGCCATCCGGCAAACTTGACATTTGCTCGCCATGAAGGATCTGTAGTTGGATTGTTCAGATATTTTGTAAGACCGTCTTGGATTTCATTTAAGTTAAATGTCTCATTAAATTTTTCGGAATTATTTTTCATTTTCAAAATGATATCATCACCGGAACCGATTAGGTGACGCACTACAAAAAGATGCTTGGTTACTCCATTGCTGCCGAAATATCTTATTGATTTTTCGACAAGTGCTACGTGAAGAGAAGTATTTGATTTAGTTTTACCTTTTAAGTCAAGGATGACATTAACCAGGCTATCTTTTAGATCGGCTGCACCAGAAAAGGTTACTTCCGACTTCTTATTCATCATTTGTGTTATTATATAATTATAGACATTAAATCTATTTTTCAGTAAAAGTTTTGGACCGCCGCCTGTAAGTTTTTCAATGCCGTTAAAAAATACGGTAGGAGTTCCGAAATTTCCTCCGTAATATTTATATCGTTGAAATGACTGCGGATTAGTCATCGGATCAGGAGCCGGAATATGAACGTGATATTCTAAAATTGCCAAATCTGTTCGGGGGTAATATTCCGATAATGCATCAAAAGCAGCATCAGCTCCTGCGCATGGTCCGCATTCCGCTCCGGTAAATAATTCAGCCAATACAACTTTGCCCGTTGATTTTTTATTATAGTGACCGGGATTAAAAGACGCCAGTTCTTCTTTTCTTTTCTCAATCATTGATCCTAAAGTATTCTCATCAATGCCGCTTTTCTTCGCAAGATTTAATAATGCAGACGTAATTTTTTGGTTTTGAAAAGCGATTATTCCGGAAATGTAGCTGTCGATTGCATTATTATTTTGTCCAAGCTTTTCATAGGTGCTTCCGAGCGTATACCAATAATCAAAATCCCAGGGATCAACGTATTCTTCTACCGATTTTAATTCTTTTAAAGAACTTTCCGATTTGTTTTCTGCAAAATAAACCATTGCTAAATTTTTCTTATATAGAATAACATCATCCAAATCGGATTTACTTTTCAAAGAAGAAACACCGGACTTTGCCCACTTTTCGGCTTGTGATAAATTTACTCCGAGTTGAGAAAGGAATACAGCGCCGTTTGATTCTGTCCTAATTTTATCTTTGCCGTTATTGTCCTCAAAATATTTTTTAAGAACAGATCCGGCTACTTCAGACTTTATTTTTTCCTGACCTTCTTTGGTCGGACTACTTTGTTCAACCCAATTATTAAAGTAAACTAATGCCTGGTCATTATCGCCGTTTATTACGGCTTGAGCAGCATTATTTATCGCGTCTTCCTTTTTACCGGCACTTTCTTCGAACATAGCGAGATTTAGTAGATACGAAGGATCGGTTTCATGCCCAACAATGGCTTGTTTCTCAAGGTTCATGGCATCTTCAAATTTTCCTAAGTCATATAAAACCAGAGCTCGCGTATCCTGATACATTGAAAGATTTGGAGAGTTTGTATTTTTTGCCATATCAATAGCTCTTGCCGAATATACATCTGCAGAATCCAGACCTATTCTTTTTTGTGCGAGAGTATATGCTACTTCATTATAAGGATTCATTCTTAATTCAGGAGGAATAATTTCAAAGTATTGATTGACATAAAAAAGAGCCGAATCGACTTTACCCAAATCAAGGAAAGCAGAAAATATATTAGCTTTGGCAATTCCGCCGTAACTGCTTTCCGGATAGTCCCGAATAAATTGTTTTAAGGCATCAATTTTTTGTATCGGGTCTTTAATTGTGGCTGCTCTTTTTATAGCATCTATATCAGGGGTTTGTGCAAAACTTGATGACAGCAGAACAAAGAAGAGAAATAATAAACTTATGAAAAATTTATTTTTTTGAAATAGCATTATAATCTCCAGCTTTATTATTTAATAATTTGAATATAAAACTAAGTCTTTTTTTTAATATATGCTTATGGGAAGAAAAAATAATTTATAGCTGCAGTTTGGATCCTCGCTTTCGAGGAATGACAACGAGGGCCGATGGATATTGTTTTTTTAAGGTATAAGGCGTTTGTTTTGATAAAGATTAAGTGTTTTCAGTATGGCATGCTGTTTTTAGAATTCTACAGCATGTCAATAATTTATTTGATATTCTTTTTAATAATAGCTAATTTTATATATTAAATTAAAAAATAATGAGTAAAATAAAAGCAATCATACCTGTAGCCGGAATAGGCAGCAGATTAAAACCTCATACATATTCAACTCCAAAAGTTTTACTTAATGTCGGCGGGAAGACGCGATAAATAATGCTGC
>JAJYOQ010000453.1 GCA_021796135.1 Bacteroidota bacterium | reverse complement strand
AAGAGGGTAAGTTCCCTCCTGCTCAATCGGGTTTTGAGTAGCCAGTACCAGGAAAGGTTCTTCCAATTTGAAAGTCTGATCGCCGATAGTAATTTGGCGTTCCTGCATAGCTTCAAGCAGAGCGCTTTGGACTTTAGCGGGAGCGCGGTTAATTTCGTCAGCCAGGATAAAATTTGAGAATATAGGACCTTTGCGGATAAAGAAGTTACCGTCCTTTTGGTTATAGATCATAGTACCGATTAAGTCAGCCGGGAGAAGATCAGGAGTAAACTGAATTCTTTGGAATTTAGCCTTCATAGCAGCCGAGAGAGATTTGATAGCAAGAGTTTTAGCAAGACCAGGAACACCCTCGAGGAGGATATGACCGTTGCCAAGCAGACCCACGATTAATCTTTCCACCATAGCTTTTTGACCGATAATAACTTTGCTAATTTCATTCATCAGCAAATCTATAAAAGCGCTCTCCTGTTTAATTTTTTCATTCAAAGCAGAAATATCCAATTTTAACCTCTTATATAGTTTTTAAGTTTACATTTTTTTGGAAAAGTAATGAGATTAGACGTACCGTAAATTAAAAAGGTTGCGTCAATGATTCAAGAATTTTTACGACTCCCAAGTTTAATATTTTAGAAAATCAGATTATTTAGATTCAGAACACACGAAACACAGCAAATTTCAGATAGACAGTTTCAGGCATAGCCGGGATTTCCGGATGGTCAAGAGACGCACCGTTAAAATGAACAAGCTGGATATTTTTTCCCGCTTTAGAAGCAGCCGAACTAACAATACCTATAAACTCTTCTCCGGAAACATGATGAGAGCAAGAAGACGAAACCAGGAATCCATTATCAGAGACAAGATGAAGCGCCAAACGGTTTAATTTTTCATAACCTTTTTTAGCCACAGGAAGATTTTTTTTACTTTTAGCAAAAGCAGGCGGATCGATAACGACCACATCGAATTTATTTTTATCAGAGATGGATTTCCCAAGATAGTCAAAGATATCGCTCACAATAAAATCAGACTTATTGGTAAAATTATTCAATTCGAAATTATACTTAGCATTTTCAATTTCGGCAGAAGAAGAATCGACAAAAGTGACTGAATCGGCGCCAGCGTAAGCGGCATGCAGTCCAAACCCGCCCGAATTGCAGAAAGCATCCAGCACATTTTTTCCGCTGCATATTTTCTCAATAAAAGATCTATTATCGCTTTGGTCAAAATAGAAACCTGTTTTATGGCTCTTTTCAAAGTTAATCGAATATTTAATTGCCCCGTCGTTTATAATTTCATTATTAAGTTCACCTAAAAAGAATTCATTTCCTTCAGGCAGACCTTCCAATTGGCGGAAATATTCTTCATTCTTAGTAAAAATATTTTTTGCATGGTAGGTATTTTGAAGAACCGAGACAATATCCGAGACATATTTCTGCATACCGGCAGAATAAATTTGAAGCACATAGGTATCGTTATACTTATCGATAATCAGACCCGGCATAAAATCACTTTCACTAAAGATAAGCCGGAATGAATTTTTTCCCGGATAAAAAGATTTTCTGAGATTAAAAGCTCTTTCGATTTGAATTTCGGCAAATGATTTGAAGTCAATTATTTTTACTTTATCCAAAATTCGAACAGCGATCAAAGAATTTTTGTTATAAAAGCCCGTACCAATAAAATCATTATGGCAATCGAAGACATCGACCAAATCCCCATTATCATCCTCACCATCTTTTCTTTCTATTTCATTACTAAACACCCATAAATGACCTGATTTAATTCGTCTCTCTTCATTCTTCTTTAAAATTATTTTAGCTGACATGTTAATATGCTCTATTTCTAATAATATTATAAATTCTTAAATTATCATGTAAAAATACCGAATATTATATGAAAAGAAGAATAATTTTAATCAATTTAGTGCTATTTGCGTCATTAATCTGTCCGGCACAAGGCAAGGGCGAGGAAAACGCAGCACAAATTATAGGCAGCAATGCAAAGATAATCTGGGAAAAAAATCTTGAAGAGCCATCGTACACATCTTTATTAAGTGCGGGAGACAAGATATTTGCCGTAACGAAAAAAGGGACAGTAAATTGTTTTGACACCCAAGGAAAATTATTATGGTGGGAAAATATTAAGAGAGAGATAGCAAGCAGACCGATAGATTACGAAGGAAATTTAATAATAGCAGCCACAAACGGAGATTTGATTTCATTAGACGACACAGCCGGGAACATACAGCAGTCAATCGGGTTAGACGAATCATTAACATCGCATTTAATAAGCATAACCTTAGATAATCAGGGACAAAGCACAACGGCGGCAATAGTCGGAACCGCAAAAGGAAGCATATATTGTTACGACGTCAGCACATTTGAAATGATATGGGAAAATCATTCAGCAGCAGGAGCAATAATATCAAAGCCGATATGGGTAATGAATAAGATAATTTACACATCGGAAGACGGATATTTATACTGTATAGATTCGAGGTCAGGAATGCTGATATGGAAATGGTCGCCGCCAAAAGGGAAAGGAATAACATTCGAAAATTCGGCGCCCGTATCCGACGGGAGGAGCGTGTTTATAAGTCTGCCCGACAAATCAGTATATTCGATAGATTTAATGTTAGGAAAGACAAATTGGAAGAACAGTTACACAAATTGTTATTCATCGACAGGAATATCATTAAACAAGGAATTATTATTTATAAAGAGTCAGAAAGATGATATATATTCATTAAATGCGAGGACAGGGAAAATTGAGAGAAGATACGATGCCGGATTCGGGCAAGACACCACCGCAACGGAATTTTTATTCACAGGAGATAATATTTTATTCGGGACAGAAAGCGGAAAAATATACGCAATAGAGAAAGGGATAAGAGTCACTCCCCTGCTCAGCTTAGGCAATACAGCCATATACAATATCATATCATTAGGAAACGATAAGTACGCCGCATCAAACGGGAGCGGAGAGATGGTAATATTTTCCGTAAATTTTTGAGAAGGAATTAAGTTAATTAATTCTTCTTCATAATATCGATAATTTGGTTATGGATACAACCATTAGTAGCAAGGAATTTTTCCGAATATATATCTATATTATTACCTTTAAAATCAGTAACCAAACCGCCGGCTTCCTCGACAATTAATTTTCCGGCGCAGACATCCCAGGGATGCAGCTGGACCTCCCAGAAGCCATCGAAGACACCTCTAGCGAGATAGCAGAAATCGATAGCAGCCGAGCCGAGGCGGCGGATACCTCTAGCCACACGAGTAAGGGCGACAAATTTTTCCAGAGCATTTTCAGGATTATCGGCGATATTATAAGGGAAACCCGTCACCAGGACGCTTCTTTCCAATCGATCATTTGCACTAACGTGGATTTTGTCAGAATTTGCAAAAGCTCCGCTGCCCTTTTCTGCGCTATAGAGGATATCGTTCATAACATCATAGACAACCCCGGCAATAGTGACACCATTTTTCTGCACGCCGATAGACACAGAGAAAATCGGGAGACCGTGGGCGAAGTTGGTAGTGCCGTCGATCGGGTCGATAACCCAAAGATATTCGGAGGAATTCTTATATTCCCCACTTTCTTCGGCGAGGATGGCGTGAGAGGGGAAATTCTTTTTTACGTAATCGGTAATTAGTTTTTCCGAGGCTTTGTCGATTTCGGTAACGAGGTTAGATTCGTTGGTTTTGAATTCGATTTTGAAGTTTTTTCCAAATGATTCACGGATTAGGGAGCCGGCTTCCAGGGAGATGGTTTTTATATTTTCTAGCATAAATTCCTGATTTTTTTGTATCAAATATATGGAAATAAATTTGCATAT
>JAJYOQ010000452.1 GCA_021796135.1 Bacteroidota bacterium | reverse complement strand
TCAGCAATCTTATATTTTTCAGTCTTGCCAAAAAGAGACAGCTCATTTTGAGATAGACCACCCTCAGGTCCAAAAATGAAATAAACATTTTGGGTGTTATCTAAATTTAATCCGCTAAATCTATTTCCAGATTCTTGCTCAAATACAAACTTAATTCCTTCTTTTGAAGAAATTTCTTTTAGTGATTTTTCTATAATTATTTTTGGAAGGTAACTTCTTAAGGATTGTTTCATAGCTGCAAGTAAAACTTTATTCCACCGATCAATTCTTTCTGAAGTTGATACTGCTCTTTCGGCATTATAAATTATAAAGTTTGTCACTCCTAATTCCGTGCATTTTTCAAGTATAATTTCAAACCTATCTGGATTTTTTATTTTTGGAATGCAAAAGTATATTCTACTTAGCAGGTTATCATATTCTAATATTTTTTCAATTGTAGTTTCGGTAAAATCTGAAGCAGCAGTTATGATTTTAGTTTCGAATATTTTTCCCAGACCATTTGTTATAAATAATTTTTCACCGGAAGAATGACGCATTACTTTAGTAATATGTCTACTCTCATCTCCTTCAACAAATGCCCTATTCGAAGTCACGTTTTGAGGATTAGTAAAATAAAGCTCTATGTTAGAAAGAAATTCCAATATCTACAATCGCCTCCGAATGGTGATAAGGATTAAACGCATATTCAAGTCTTAATATATTATAAGGTAGAAAAAGAAATATCAATCCCCCGCCGTAACCTGGATTAAAATCACTAATGCTTAAATTTTGCCCAGTTTGTCTAATTGCTCCTGCATCACCAAAAAGCTCTCCGTAAATACCAAAACGGAATGAAAGCAAAGATTTTGGAATTATTGGAATGAATTTTAAACTCATATCCATATTTTTCAAAATAGGATAATTCATTTCCAGTGAAGAAAAATAAGAATCATTACCTTCAAACTTTTGAGTGAAGTACCCTCTAATCCTTTGACCATATCCAAAAAAAGAATAATCATAATAAGGGACAATTTTACCAAATGTAATACGACTAGAAATGCGCCATTTAATTATTAAATTATTAAAAATATTTCCATAATCCCTAAAGTCCAGGTTAAGTATATGATAATCAATTCCATCATTCCCGAGACCATTGAATGAGAAGTTAGTAAATATATAATAACCCGAAGAAGGAAACTGAGCTAAATCTCTGGTATCTAATTGGTAGCCGGCGGCAATATAAAATTGCCGGTCTATTCTTTGTCCCGAAGCAGTAATACCGATTATGCTTGTAGGGCTTTCTACGTACTCATAGCCAAAATCGACGTTGATTTTATTATAAAGACCTAATCTTTTGGCAAAACTTATTTGTCCGTTTATAAATTTTTGTTTAAAACTATTTCCAAAAAGCTGTTCAGCATTCTGGCTTTTATTAACAGAATTTTGATATGTCAACTGCATATTGAAGAAAATATTTTGCGACCTGAACAAATATGGACGGTTATAAGAAATATTAAGAAAAGGGTCATATCCATAAGCGGCGGTTGCATATAATGTTTCGTTTTCACCCCGAAAATTACGAATGAAGAGGTAAAAGCCATAAGAAATTTTCTCCCAATCTTTATCTACAATCTGGGCAAACGGAAGCGGATAAATATACCAGCTTTCAGCGACATTTATATAAAGAATATTTATGGAATCTTTTCTTACCGGAATTAAATCTACCTTGGTAAATATACCAAGACTAAATATTCTATCTTGATTATATAATATTACTTTCTTGTTGACAGTATCTTTTGAAGTGAAAGTCAATTCTCTTAAAATAACATCCGGATCAGTGATTTTATTCCCAGTTATGACTGTTGAATCAATTCTAATTGAATAGTCTCCCCGATAAACTAAAGAATCAGTTTGCTGGGAGTATATTGGAGAAGATAGAATTCCTAACAAAGCTATTAAAATAAAATATTTATACATTCCAAACCGGAGAAATAAAGGCTTGATTTGAGAAAATTAAAGTTTTGTAATAAATTATTAAGATAAACTTTCTTCTATATAATCAGAAATCGGATCACAACTGCAAACAAGATTTCTATCGCCATAAGCATTATTGATACGTCCGACAGACGGCCAAAATTTATTTTGTCTTGTCCAATCTGTTGGGAACGCTGCTTTCTTTCTTGAATATAGATGGTTCCATTCATCTGATACGATAGTCTCGACAGTGTGAGGAGAATTTTTGAGCGGATTATCCTGAATATCAGATGCGCCGGTTTCAATATCTCCAATTTCTTCACGTATAGAAATTAATGCTTCACAAAACTGATCTAGTTCTTTCTTTGATTCGCTTTCAGTAGGTTCAATCATTAGTGTTCCTGCGACAGGAAATGAAACGGTTGGTGCGTGATAGCCATAATCCATCAATCTTTTTGCAATATCTTCAACTTCAATATGTGCGGTAGTCTTGAAATTTCGCATATCAAAGATCAGCTCATGCGCCACCCTTCCTTTTTTATTTGAATATAAAACCGGATAATATTTATCAAGTTTTGATTTAATATAATTAGCATTCAGGATAGCAAATTTAGTAGCATTTGATAATCCTTCATTGCCCATCATTTTAATATAGGAATAGGAAATTATAAGGATATCTGCACTTCCCCAAGGAGCTGAAGAAACAGCAGTAATTCCCTTCTTATTTCCAAGGTCAGAAAAGACATGGGTAGGCAGAAAAGGTGCCAAATGAGATGCAACCGAAATAGGACCAACTCCGGGACCGCCTCCGCCGTGAGGGATAGCAAATGTTTTATGCAGATTTAAATGACAAACATCAGCTCCGATCATTGCGGGGCTAGTTAGACCAACCTGAGCATTCATATTTGCACCATCCATATATACCTGACCGCCATTATTGTGGATGATACTGCAAATTTCCTGAATTTCTTCTTCAAAGACACCGTGAGTTGAAGGATAGGTTATCATTAAAGCAGCAAGGTTATCTTTATACTGCTCTGCTTTTCTTTTTAAATCATTTACATCAACATTACCTTTAGAATCGCAATTAACAATGACAACTTTCATTCCTGCCATAACAGCACTAGCCGGATTAGTTCCATGTGCAGAAGACGGAATAAGAGTAACATTTCTATTTGACTGTCCTTTACTTAAGTGGTATTCACGAATTACCATTAGCCCTGAATATTCGCCTTGAGCTCCGGAATTTGGCTGCAATGAAGTAGCGGCAAGACCCGTAATACGAGTTAAGTCATGTTCGAGTTCATGAAATAATTCTAAATATCCTTGTGCCTGGTCCAAGGGAGCAAAAGGATGAAGATTTGCAAACTCCGGCCAGGTAATTGCTGCCATTTCAGAAGATGCATTTAATTTCATAGTGCAAGAACCTAATGGAATCATAGAATGAGTCAAAGACAAATCTTTATTTTCCAGACTCTTAACATACCTAACCATTTCAGTTTCGGAATGGAAAGAATTAAAAACAGGATTTTCCAAATATTTATTTTGTCTTAATAAATCAACAGGCAAATCAACATCAATTCTCCGACCAATTTTAATAATTTTTTCAGTTTCAACCTCTTTATTAACGGCTTTAGAGAAAATTGCAATTATTTCCAATATATCTTCAAAGGAAGTTACTTCACTAATTGAGATAGTCAAAGAATTATCATCGATATATCTAAAGTTAATTTTATTAGCTAGGGCTTCTTTTTTAATAAGTTGAATTTTTTCAGGATTACCAGGAAAAGATATTTTCAAGGTATCAAAGAAATATTTATTTATAAGATTAAATCCTAGTTCCTTTAAAGAGAGCTCAAGAATTTTTGTAAGCTTATCAATATTAAAATCTCC
>JAJYOQ010000451.1 GCA_021796135.1 Bacteroidota bacterium | reverse complement strand
AATTGAATTTTATTTCAGCTAAGTTTGTTTTTGTCTCCAAACAATTGAAGTTTTTCATTAGCAGGATAATAAATAAGTTCAATATTCTTTTCTTCTGCCATTATTTTTAATTCATTTATAATAGAAACTAGATAATCATTAATATTAAAATATCTAAAACTCATTTTCATCTCGCCTGACTCAATCATCGAAATATCAATAAGGTCATTAAGAAGATTACTTAAACTCAAAGTATGGTGATTAGCTTTTTCCAGAAAATATGTATTGACGTTGTTGTCATTAATTGCTCCGTTCAAAAGCGTTTCTATATAACCTTGAATAGCAAAAATCGGAGTTCGTAATTCATGAGAAACATTTGCGAGGAATTCGGTTCTGATTCTTTCAAGTTTTTTAAGATATTCGATATCGTTTTTAGTCTTTTCAAACATTTTTTTTTATGTCTTCCTGTATAGTTGAAAGACTATCGCTTAAACGAATCTCATTTGAATCGGAAAATTCATTTTTTCTAATACCATTTATTATCCTTTTAATCTCGCCAAGTTCTTTATTCCTTTTACGAGCAAGATAATTTAGCAAGAGTATACTGCTCAAAAGGAAAATTAATATGAGGGAAAATGCGGCAAAAGAATTTTTAACGATGAGGTAAATAATAACTGAGAAGAGAATATCAAACAGAATAACTTCAATTAAATATAACTTAGCTGAAATAAAATTCAATTTAAAATTATTCAACACTTTTAAAACGGTATCCTATACCTTTAATAGTTTCAATAAGATCGGAATCTTTATCGAGTTTTTCTCTGATCTTCCTAATATGAACATCAATAGTGCGGTCGACAACAAAAACATCAGAGCCCCAAACGTCTTTAAGCAAAGTCTCGCGGCTAAACACCTTCCCCGGACTACTTGCCAGATAAAAGAGAACTTCAAATTCTTTTCTGGGGAAAAACACTTTTTTACCGTGTAAATATATTGTATAAAGCTCGCGATCAATTGTTAGAGGCCCAACGGTAATCTTTTCATTAACTAATTTACCATCCTGATTTCCGGTTTTTCTTAAATTAGATTTTACACGGGCAATTAATTTTTTAGGAGAGATAGGTTTAGTAATATAATCGTTTGCACCCAGTTCTAGCCCGAGTATTTCATCATATTCTCCCGCTTTTGCTGTAAGAAAGACAACAGGAGTTTTTTCAAAACCTTTTGTGGCTCGAATTTTTTTACAAACTTCATAACCGTCAAAAATGGGCATCATTATGTCCAGGATAATGAGATCGGGTTTTTCGGAAAGTTTCGATAAAGCTTCTTTACCATCGTAAGCAATTACGACATCAAATCCTTCTTGTACCAAGTTATACTGAAGAAATTCTACTATATCACGTTCATCATCGGCTAAAAGTATTTTTGTCTTCATATTTTTAATTCAATTTAATTTCTTTATTGAGCGACGAAGATTTGTACATTGCTTCAATAATTTTCATTCTTGAAAGCGACTCGTCAGCAGGAGAAAATATCGGATTAAATCCCTTAACGGCGCCAATAAAACTTTTTAATTCATTTAAGTAAGATTTTTTGAATAAATTTAAAGCATTATCTGTTTGAGCAGGTGTTAGGTCAATCATTTGCTCCTCTACTTTTTTATAAATCCTGAAGGGGCTTAATGATGCACTTCCTTTCGTACCAAAGACATCAAAGTAAAAGTAATCTTTTTCAACAGATAATGACCAACTTGATTCAATATTAATAATTGAAGAATCTGCACATCTCAAAAAACTAACCGAAGTATCTTCAACTTCCTTTGTGTTTTGAAAAAAGCTTTGAGTTGATACAGTAGAAATCGGCGGAAAATCTAATATCCATAAAGCAATATCGAGTAGAAGTATTGATAAATCAATAATAACCCCGCCGCCGGATTCATTCTTTTTAGTAAACCATCCTTGACTGCTGCTTTTTCTTCTAATCCAGCCGCATTTTACATAGAAAGGTTTTCCTATTTCACCTCCGCTTACTAGACTTTTTAAAATCATGGCATCTGGTCGATAGCGTAAATTCATGCCAACCATAATCTTACGATTATATTTCTCGGCTGCATCTGTTATCTGCTTGGCTTCGATATATGTTCTTGCTAAAGGTTTTTCAACAAGAATATCCTTGCCAGCTTTCAGACAAGCAATAGATAAATCTTTATGAGAACTTGTCGGCGTAGCAATAATAACCGCTTCAGCATCGCTTTTAGCGAGCAGATCATTTAGGTTATTATAGCGTTCAGATACATTAAATTTATCTGCTATTGTATTTAATCTGTTTTTATTAACCTCTGCAACAGCAGATACAACTACATTATTAAGCTTTGCTAGGTTAGGTAAATGAACAAGCTGAGCAATACCGCCTAGTCCGACTACAGCAACTTTTACTTTTTCCATTAAAGAACAACCTCTTTATTAGCGTCTTTATGCTGACAAAATACTTTAATTTGATTTGCAATCCCTTCCGGATCTATTCCAAGAATATGATGAAGTTCCGGTTGAGTTCCATGATCGGCGAATTTATCCGGGAGTCCAATTCTAAGAACATCATTTTTATATTTCTTTTCTGCAAAATATTCTAAGATGCTGCTTCCAAACCCGCCAGCTAATGCATTTTCTTCTAGAGTAATAATTTTAGAATGTCGAATAACAATTTCATCAAGCAGATTAGTATCCAGCGGCTTAATAAAACGCATATTAATTAATTCGCAGTTAATACCTAAACTTTCTAATATTTTTACAGCTTTAATTGAATAATCGACCATTGAACCGACAGCTAAGAGAACAGCATCATTTCCTTCTTGAATAATTTCACCTTTACCGATTTCTAGGAATTCAAAACCGTTTTTTACTGGAACTCCGAGAGCATTACCACGAGGGTATCTTACAGCAATCGGTCCCTTATCGTATTTAATTGCGGTATAGATCATATCCCTTAGTTCGGATTCATCTTTGGGAGCCATTACAACGATCCCCGGGATCATGCGAAGATAAGTTAGATCAAAAACACCATGATGAGTCGGACCGTCAGCCCCTACTAATCCTGCTCTATCCAAAACAAAAACAACATGTAAATTTTGAATGCATACATCATGGATAATTTGATCTATTGCCCGCTGAAGAAATGTAGAATAAATTGCAACAACAGGAATCATTCCCTGCGTCGCCATACCGGCAGCAAATGTAACTGCATGTTCCTCCGCGATTCCGACATCAAAATAGTTACTTGGAAATTTTTGCTGAAGAATGTTTAATCCTGTCCCGTCAGGCATTGCTCCGGTTATTCCTACAACATTAGGATTATCTTTAACGATTTCTACCAGGGCATTACCAAAGATGGATGTGTAAGAGGGGACTGAAATAGATTTCTTAATTGCTTGACCGGTTAATTTATCAAAAGGCGTAGATGCGTGAAGTTTTTGGACATCACCTTCAGCCGGTTTGTATCCTTTACCTTTTTGAGTTAAAGCATGAACAAGAATAGGTCCTTTCATGGTTTTAACTTGTTCGAATATTTTAATTAATTGATGAATATTATGACCATTTACAGGTCCGAAGTATCTAAAACCAAGCGCCTCAAAAAGCATTCCAGGAGTAACAACAGCTTTAATTCCATTTTCTAATCTTACGGCAATTTTTCTTAAACGATCACCAAATTGATCTAATTTACCTGTAAGATCCCAAATTTGTCCTTTAAATTTGTTATAATCAGGATGAGCAATCATTTCTGTAAAATAATTAGAGATTTGCCAAACATTCGGAGCAATAGACATATTATTGTCATTAAGAACTACAATTAAATTAGATTAGTATCCAGCGGGG
>JAJYOQ010000450.1 GCA_021796135.1 Bacteroidota bacterium | reverse complement strand
ATTCGACGCGATAGGGGACCTATGAAAAAAATTGAAGAGCTTGAGAAAATTAAGCTGATAGAAACATTAAACATGAATGAAGAGACGACACTTCGCTTCTTTACCAGATTTGATAAATTTAAGGATGGACAGCATCAACTAATCGACAAATCAAATGATATACTAGATAAACTTGAAAACCTTGTTAACAATGACAAAAACAACAATGACCCCCAAGTTGATAAGCTTATAAATGATTATTTCTCTATTGAAGGACAACTAGTGAAGGGTAGAGAAAATTTCGTCCATTCATTAAGCGATATACTGGACCAGAATCGAATTGCTAAACTTTTGGTATTTGAGAAGAGATTTAGAGAAGAAATTAGGAATGCACTATTCAGACAGCGGATGCATGCGCCTAAGGAAATGAATAATAAATAAAATACTGAAAAAGCGTTTTGTATTCATTTGCAATTTGATTTTTTAGTCTAACAAGGCTATTTTTCGCCACGAAATTTGCGGAAGTGGTGAAATTGGTATACACGCTACTTTGAGGGGGTAGTGCCTTAACTGGCGTACGGGTTCAAGTCCCGTCTTCCGCACAAAGTTCTCCCCTTAGAAAATATTTCTTATCACTTTTCCTTTAAAATTATCCTCTAATTGATCAATCTAAATTATTATAACTTACAATCATGTGTTTAGGATAATTGAATTATTCATGAATAAGTTAGGATATATATTTTGAAAATGAAGTGATATTGTTTTCTAAATATTATATAGCACAAATGTGTCAGGACTATCCATTCTCAAAAATATTGCTACAGGTTATCTTCTTTAATAAATTTTTTCATATTATATTTTCATTATTATCAAATTTTATTTTTCTTTATTAGAAAATGCACATTGATTTATTTAGACGAATATTTTCTTTTTGTATCCTGCTGGTATTAACAGAATGCATTTCTCTCCATTGCCAAATTCTGCCTCTGAAAAATTATAGTGTTAGGGAAGGACTTATCTCCAATAATGCGAATACATTTTGTCAGGATAAGCGCGGCTATCTATGGATAGGCTGTGCAGAAGGTATAAGCGTTTTCAACGGGATTAAATTTACTAATTATAATCCATCTTCAGGTTTAGCACTAAATTACATTAACCAAATTATTGAAGACCGTTTTAATCCCGGCGTTATGTGGATAGCAACTAACGGAGGGGGAATTAGTAAATATTACGATGGTAAATTTTCTACTTATAAAATCGGCAGCAGCGATAAGACCAATAGAGTCAACGCAATCTCTCAGGATTTTAAGGGAAGGGTTTGGTGCGGTACGGACAATGGCGTCTTCATCTTAACGGGCGATTCTGTATCTTCTTTCTATCCTTCAAAAATCATAGGAAGCGTTGGCGCACTTACAGAATCAAAAAATCATGATATGTACATTGGGGGCAACGGGGTTATTTATGAATATCAAATGTCAATTGATTCTTTAATTTCGATACAAGAATATGCCGGAGTAAAATATAAACCGGAAGACCTCAATTTCTATGTATCCCGCTTGTATAATTCAAATAATAATATTATTTGGGCTGGAACGGGGGGAGGCGATGTCTTTAAAATCAATGGTTCCCAAATCATTTCCCGCTTTTCTGCTCCCGGCAGTGCTATCAACTTTATAGGCGAAGACAAAAATGGAAATTTATGGATTGGTTCCGCCGGAAATACTTTAATTAAGTTTAATAAGGATAGATTCCCCGGCAGTTATCTAAAATTAACAAGTAAAAATGGTCTGCCGAATAGTTTTCTTATCAACGGTTTCTTTGATTCCCAAAATGACCTCTGGCTTTCTTATGCCGGCAAAGGAATATATGAACTTAAAGACAATAGTTTTTATAAGTTTCCTTTTCATGCCCAGCATTTTTATGATAATAACCTAAAATCTGCTTCCGATAAAAACGGTAGAATCTGGGCATGCGCCGGCGGTAAATTATTTGAATTATGGAGGGACTTTTCGGGCAACTGGCGCAAATATTTTCCAGCAATTGCTGAGCCTGCATTTAATGCCGTTCCCGAGATGGTTTATTATGATCATTCTGGACTTTTATGGGTCTGTTTTTCTAATGGCGATTTTGAAAGTTTTAGTGTTTCAAATAAGAATCAAAATTTCCCCTCTTCCTTAAAATTAATAAGTACATTCAGAAAGGGAATCGATTTTCCTAATGCAAATGTTCTTTGTTTTTTCGTTGATGATAGAGGTTCCCTCTGGATTAGCCTTGATAATTTGGGTGTAGCTTTGGTAAATACTCGAGTAAATAAATCATTAGTTAAATTATATTCACAAAAAGATGGTTTACCCGGTAATTCAGTTCGAGCGTTGTATGAAGATTCTAAAGGCAATATTTGGTTCGGCGGATTTATGAATGGACTTGGTGTGATTTCTTCAAAGGATTTGATCAATGGCAAGATAGTTACTTTTACTAAAAAGGATGGCTTACCCGGTAATTCTGTCCGGGCAATTTTAGAGGATGACCTGGGAAGGTTGTGGATAGGAACCCGCTATACAGGTATTGCGGTTATTAGGTTAAATGGAAAATTGAAAGTTGATAGTAAATCTAATTCTAAGAATGATGATAATATTTCTATAAAAGTTGAAAAGATACTTGATGTTCAATCTGGGTTGCTCAGTAATGCAATTTGGGCTGAGGCAAAAGATGATTCAGGAAGGGTTTGGCTCGGCACTGAATCCGGTTTAATGGATATAATGCAAGATAACTTTACTGTGCTAAATAGATATAATTGGCAAGTTGGATCGACAATTTTTTCATGCGGCGTTACTACCGGAAATGTTTGCTGGGCTTATGCATTATCAGGGTTGAAAATCCTTGATCTTAATTCTTCCAATCATACTAAACCGGCACCGGTTTATATTTCTCATCTCTTTGTGAACGGTGTCGAGAAATCTGCCGGTAAATCAATCCTTCTTTCTTATAATCAGAATAATATAAATTTGAATTTTGCCGGTATTAGTTTGAAAGATGGAAAAGATATAACCTATCAATATCGTCTAGAAGGATTAGACGATCAGTGGAGTTCTCCGTCAGATCAACACGCGGTGACTTATGCTCATCTTGATCCGGGAGTGTATACATTTGAAGTTAAAGCAATAAATGATGAAGGTGAGGCTTCCGTTGAACCAGCGATTCTTTCATTTACAATAATTCCTCCGTTTTGGCGTGAATGGTGGTTCATTATTTTTTCACTATTGCTAATCGGAAGTACTGCTTTTATTCTTCTGAAGTTCAGAATAAAAAGGATAGTCGAAATAGAGCGTATCCGTTCGCGGATTGCTACTGACCTACATGATGAAATAGGTTCCGGTTTGACTCGTATTGCATTTCTTTCCGAGATAATAAGTAAGAAAACAAAATCGAATATCGTTACTGCAGAAGAAAATAATTTCAGCGAATTAGAGATAGCACCTTCTTTACATAGAGTCGGGAGTATCGCCCGCGATTTAGTCGAAGCAATGGGCGATGTTGTTTGGTCTATCAATCCAAATCACGATTCAATTATTAGTCTTATTCAAAAGATTAAAGCTTACTCACACGAAGTTTGCGATAATTTGGGCATATCTTTAACTTTTGAATCTTCTGAATCGGTTGAGAAAATAATACTTCCGGCTTCACATTCACCGGAAATTTTAAGAAGTATTTTATTAATAACTAAAGAAGCGTTAACCAATATCGTAAAGCATTCTCACTGTACTGAAGCAGAAATTAGAATAGATTCTGATAAAAAAGCGATTCATTTATCTATTAAAGATAACGGCTGCGGTTTTGAAATTAGTTCAAATGCAGATGGGAACGGGCTTG
>JAJYOQ010000449.1 GCA_021796135.1 Bacteroidota bacterium | reverse complement strand
TGTTTAGGGAAATCCTTTTCAAAGTCCAACATATTCCCTATGTTAGCTCCGCGCCAGCTATATATGCTTTGGGCATCATCTCCGACAACACAAATTTTTCCGTCTTTAGAAACTAATAATTTAAGGAGTTCATATTGTGCCTTGTTTGTATCCTGGAATTCATCAACAAGCAGATAGCCAAATTTTTTCTTATATTTTTGATGTATTTTGTCATTAGAATTGAATAAATCAATAGGTTTTAGAAGAAGGTCTTCAAAATCCATAGCATTGTTTGCTACAAGTCTTTTTTGATATTCTTCATATATATCTGCAATTTTTTCCTCTATAAACGATTTAACATGGTTCTTTCGGTAGTCGTTAGGGAAAATCATGTGATTTTTTAAGAACCCAATTCGATGTTTTACCGAACTAGGGGTTATATTATCAAGATTGATATCAAAATTTGAGATTATATTTGAGACTAAAGACTGAGAATCTTCAGCATCATATATAGAAAAATTACTTTTATAGTTAATATTATTTGCTTCTATCCTTAAAATCTTTGCAAATATAGAGTGGAAAGTGCCCATCCATATTTTTTCAGCTTTTGAACCCACAAGTTCATGAATCCTTGCTTTCATCTCGCTAGCAGCTTTATTAGTAAAAGTCAGAGCTAATAAGCTTTCAGGTTCATATCCATTTTCAATTAAATAAGCTACTTTATAGGTAAGAACGCGAGTTTTGCCCGACCCTGCCCCCGCAACAATCATTTCGGGTCCATTGTCATATTCTACCGCTTTTCTTTGATCGACATTAAGTGATTTTAGATTTACCATAACCCATCAATTAAGTTTTTGAAATTTGACTTGCAAATATATCGAATTGTAATCTGAATTAAAAGAAATGAGATGAATTTGTATAAATAATTATTTACTATCATATTGACTATGTTAAAATAAGTCACAGAAATCTAAAAGGATTGTCATGAATTAATAGCTTAAATAATGTTACCCCTAATCAGACGAGTAACACATCCCGAAACTAATCCTTTACAGGTGCTAAAGGATATGCTGTATTGCGCATTGAATGTACTTTGTTTGCAATTGGAATAAGAACTTCGGCACTAACTCTTTTTTCAAAATAGTCTCTAAATCTCGTAATCATAAATTTGACAGGCCACGCAGCTGCTTCGCCAAGAGCACATATAGTATTGCCTTCAATATTGTTTGCAACCGAAACTAATAGATCCAGATCATGTGTTGATCCTTCTCCATTTGAAATTCTATTAAGCAATTTTACCAGCCAACCAGTGCCCTCTCTGCAGGGAGTACATTGACCGCAACTTTCATGATAATAAAATTTAGAAATTCTTGAAAGAACTTTAACAAGATCGGTATCTTCATCCATGACAATAATACCGGCAGTTCCTATTGATGTTCCGGCAGCTTTCAGCGACTCAGCATCCATTTTTATTCCATCAATTTGATCACCCCTTAAAGGAGGCATTGAAGAACCTCCGGGTATAATGCAAAGAATTTTTTTATTTCCCGGCACTCCGCCCCCATACTTATATATTAAATCTGTTAATAATGTACCTGAAGGAAGCTCATAAACTCCGGGATTATTTATATGTCCGCTTAATCCGTAAAGAATTGTCCCGGGATGCTTTGGTTCACCGATTTTCGAAAACCATTCCCATCCTTTATTGATAATCGGCGGGACATTCGTAATTGTCTCAACATTATTAATTGTAGTAGGGCAGCCCCACAACCCATTTTGAGCCGGAAATGGAGGTTTTACTCGAGGATAACCTCTTTTTCCTTCAATTGAATTCATTAAAGAAGATTCTTCACCGCAAATATATGCACCGGCTCCTTTATGTACATAAATATTAACACTAAATTCCCCTCCGAATTTTTCTTTCATCTTTTCGCCGACAAATCCATGCATATAAGCATCAGCTAAAGCTTTTTCAAAAAGTTTTATCCATTTATGATATTCACCCCTAATATATATATAAGCTGCGTTAGCCTGGATAGCGTAAGCAGCAATTAAGATTCCTTCAATTAATTGATGGGGATTAAATTCAAATATCTGTCTATCTTTAAAAGATCCTGGTTCACTTTCGTCACCATTTATGCAGAGATATTTAGGCTTGGAAGTTGTCTTTGGCATGAAGCTCCATTTTAGACCCGCAGAAAATGCCGCTCCTCCTCTCCCCCGCAGCCCGGATTTTTTTACCTGGTCAATAATATTATCAGGAGTTTGAGAAAATGCCTTTTTAACGGCAGTATAACCGCCATTTTCGATATAAACATTAATAAGATGTAAATCTTTTATATCTGGGAGAACGATTTTTTCCATTATTTCTTCTTTAAAGATTCTAAAATTTGATCGATTTGATTTATATCTAAATTTTCATAATAATCTTCATTAACAGCGATCATAGGCGCTGTACCACAAGACCCCATGCATTCAACTTCTTCTAAAGAAAACATATTATCACTGGTTAATCCGCCGTTCTCTATTCCGAGTTTTTCCCTCACATGATCATAAATTTTATAACCGCCTCTAAGCATACAAGATACATTAGTACAAACCTGGATATGGAATTTCCCGGCTGGTTTATTATGATACATCGTATAAAAAGTAGTTATTCCTAATACATCCTCTTCCTGCATTTCAAGAATATCTGCAACTTCTTTCATAACTTCGTAAGAAATCCACCCGTTTTGTTCTTGAGCTATGTATAGGACGCCCATCACTGCGGGTCGTTTTTCCGGATAATGAGAAATCAGCTCATTGATTTTTACGATATTTTCTTGTGTAAATTTGAATGACATAATTTTTATATAAGTTCAAAATATTAAAAAGTTTAATTTAACTTTGGTTACTTATCTGCCTCACCCATAATTGGATCGATACTACCGACAATAGCAACAACATCGGAGATCATATGTCCCTTTAATAAATGAGGAATTGCTTGAAGATTATTAAAAGAAGGTGATCTAATTTTGCACTTCCACGGATGACCTTCTCCTTTACTAACAAGATAAAAACCAAGTTCACCCTTTGGATTTTCAATAGCTGAATATATCTCACCCACCGGAGGATTGATTCCAAAATTGACAATCATAAAATCATGAATTAATTCTTCCATTTTGGAATATATTTCAGTTTTTCTGGGTAATACATTTTTAGGTTGATTTGCCATAGTTGGTCCCAGGGGCATTTTATCCAAAATTTGGCGAACAATTTTTGCGCTTTCTCTTGCTTCATCAACACGCACAAAATAACGTGCTAAACTATCACCTTCTTTATATGTTATAACTTTAAAATCAATTTCATTATAAAACATATATGGAGTTGCTCTCCTCAAATCGAACTCAACTCCGGTAGCACGTAAGCTTGGTCCTGTCATTCCGAGATCAAGTGCATCTGAAGCAGAGATTATTCCAATGCCATCAAGTCTTTCGACAAAAATCCTGTTAGTATTCAAAAGTTTTTCGCATTCATCCAAATTTTCATCAAACTGGTCAATAAACCATTTGACTTTGGCAAGCACTTCAGGTTGTGCATCATTAGCTACCCCGCCAATTCGAGTAAAGCTATTTGTGAATCTAGCTCCGCAAAGGACATCCCATATATCCAATATTTTTTCTCTTTCACGTAATGTCCACAGAAAGACGGTTAATGCACCGACATCCATAGCTAATGATCCCATAGCAACGAGATGAGAGGCAATTCGAGCAAGTTCGGCAACCATCATTCGAATATACTGAGCTCTACGTGGGGCTTCAATTCCAGCTAATTTTTCAACAGCTAACACCCAGGCAACATTATTAGACATAGGATTTTTGTCGAAAGACTT
>JAJYOQ010000448.1 GCA_021796135.1 Bacteroidota bacterium | reverse complement strand
CGATCTTTTCATAATCCTAGGTGGAGACTGGGAAGTTGGAGATTCGACCTGGAGTTTTGGTTATCAATATCAACAATTAGTTGCATCAGGTTACCCTGTATCCGGGAAAATTTCTGGCAGCACAAAATTAACTAATAATCGCCAACTAATTGTGGTTTCTGGGACGGATTTTCAAAGGGGTTTGAGCGGGGCACCTCTCATCGATGTCGAAAGAGGATGTGTTATAGGTGTTGTAAATGCTTTTATGGGAGAAAAAGGGATAGGTTTTGCTATCCCAATTTCTACAGCAATGAAGAAATGGCATAAACTCTCCGAGTTCATTAATCGAAATGGCAAAGAGGCCATTGCAAGGGTTAAAACTTTATTTGAAATACTCGGTTATTCTCTAGAATCCCATAAGCAAATTGGAGGAGGGCCTAATATTGATTTATATGGGGAAATTACTGTCGGTTTTTCGACCACACGAACGGTAGTATCATGCATATTTTCGTTAGGCGAAATACAAAAAGAAAGTATTGAAGAATTTGCTTATCGGGTGTGTGGCCCGTTATATAATCAAAAACTAATTGAAAGTGCTTTTATCGTATCAGTCTCGAATCAACCGTTTGCTCAACAAGCTTTAGAATTTACCAAATCAATGGGAATTCGCGCTGTTACATATCAAGAGCTAGAATATAACCTTATAAACTTTTCCAGGTATGTCTCAGAATTTATAGATGATTTTGAAAATCATGATCAAGTAAGTCGAAGTCGAGAATCAATAATTATTGATCAACCCCAATGGCAAGATTTATTTAAGTATTATGTAAATCTCCGATGCAAGGAAATTGTTCTGAATAAAAAAGAAATTTTTGATGTGGATGAATATTTGAATTTGTGGCTAAGTGATAAGACAAAAAGGCACCTTTCAATTCTAGGAGATTATGGAACAGGGAAAACTTCTTTTTGCCTTCACCTAATTTATAATTTGGCGAAAATTTACCAAGTAAAACCATCAGAGACCCGCATCCCATTATTCTTTTCGTTGCGGGATTGCAGTCCATTTGTTCCAATACGCACCTTTATCCTGGATAAACTTTCACAATATCATATTGTTGTGAATGATTATCAGGCCTTTGAAAAAATGGTTTTTGGAGGTAGGTTACTTTTAATATTTGATGGGTTCGATGAACTTGCGGAAAATACTGATGAACAGACTGCACTTAAACGTTTCAGAGAATTAAATAGTTTAGCAAAGGGACAATCAAAAATAATCCTGACATGCCGAACTCATTATTTTAAATCTGAAGAATTAAGCATTGATTTATTGGTGCCTGAAACGTTAACTTTATTTATGCGAGAACTTGCACCAAGAGAAGATTATTCAATGATTGAAATTCAAGAATTCGATGAAACACAAATAATTGAATTTATATCAAAACGTACTGAAGATCCTCAAACATACTGGAATGACATTAAAGCAATTTACAATCTGGCTGATCTTGCAACGCGCCCGATATTATTAACGATGATCCTCCAAACCTTACCACAATTAAAAACGGTAAGGGGAAAAGTGGATTCAACGAGTCTTTACAGTTTCTATACCAAATATTGGCTTGAACGAGAAAAATGGCGATCCGTATTAACAACTGAAGATAAGTACCGCTTTGCAGAACAACTTGCCTGGCAAATGTTTCTACGTTCTAATCTTTCGATTCATTATGATGAATTATTAATCCAAATCGAATCTTATTTCGGTAATCGTTTTACTATAGATCAGATTGCACATACTTTGGATAAGGATATTCGTACAAGCTCCTTCTTAATTAGGGATAGCTCGGGAAATTATAAGTTCGTTCATAAATCCTTTATGGAATATTTAGTAGGGCGAAAATTAGCTCGGGAAATTGAAGATAGTCGAATCGAAAATTTAGAGCTAAGGTTAATCCCGCATACTATATTAGTATTCCTAAAAGATCTTATAAGTCCAAGTGGGATAAAAAAAATAAAAGAGGTGGCAATCCAAAATAATTTGTATTCTACTGAGACGAGAGGAATATGTATGGATATTCTTCTTCTTTTAGGAGAAGTAATCAATGAAGTTCCCTGGATATTTTCTTTATCATTTAGCCCAGATGGTACTCATATAGCTACGGGAAATGCGGATTGCAAGCTTCGTATTTGGGATATTAACTCAATAGAACAACCAATGGTAACAATATCCTCTCATAAAAGCTGGATTAGAACAGTCCATTATTCTCAAAAAGGAAATCTTCTTGCGAGTAGCGGTTGGGATGGCTCAGTAAAAATCTGGCATACAGAAGACTTTTCAGAGGCACATAGCATTCAACTTGGCGATAAGGTTGTAAGTGTTCGGTTCTCACCCGACGGCTCTTTGCTTGCCGCAGGTGGTTTCGATAAAACCGTTCATATATGGAATACTAATACTTGGCAATTAATATGCAGTTTGAAAGGACACTATGGTGTCGTCTGGGATGTTTGTTTTAATCCAGATAGCGAAGTTATTGCTAGCGCCAGTACAGATAGCCTTGTAAGACTTTGGAGCACAAGAACCGGCGAATTAATTGGGATCCTGCGTGGGCATAAAGATGGGGTATCGTCTATTTGTTTCTCGAATGACGGAAAATCGTTGTTTAGCGGAGATTGGCAGGGTGAGATCATAGCATGGGACTGGAAAATATTTAAAATTAAGTACAGAATCCAAGCACATTCTAATATGATTGGCGAACTCGATATAAATCAAAATAGTTCTTATTTAGCCAGTTGCGGTGATGATCTAAAAGTTAAGGTTAGGTCATGCGACTCTGGAGAACTAATTCATGTATTTTCAGATCCTACGGACTTTCTACCTGCCATTCAATTTAGCCCAAATGGACAAAAATTAGCCTGCGGAGGGTATGATAAAGTTTTACGAATATGGGATACCCAAAATTGGTCATTGCAAACAGAGATAAATCAAAAATAAAAATCAATATCGTTCACTCAGATAAACGCAATCAAGTATGGAGAGAGAGTTGAGAATTGACATAGATACCTGGCGTTCTCTAATAAAGGAAGATCTTATCTTTGCTAACCAGGCATCATATTTTGCCAAATCAGAAACTCCGATCCATCGATGGTATTTAATTCCAGAATCATGTTCATTGGAATGGGCAAAATTATTGCTTGACGAATCGGCAAACGATGTTGACTATGTTGTGGATCCTTATTGTGGAAGTGGCACAATAGCATTGGGATGTTCTCTGAAAGGAAAAAGCTTTATTGGTGGAGATATACTTGCCGATATGGTCATTGCTACATTAGCAAAATATAATTGGCGAGAAATTTCACCTGAAATTCTATCGTCTATATTTTCCGAACTAATGAACGAATCGAGAAATAAAAACACCAATTTACTTGGCTTAAATCAAATTTATGAATGGGGTCGCCAAGCTCAGGAATTAATTATCAATTCAAAAGTATCCATTTTTGTAAAGTATGCTTTCCTAACAGCAATTTATAAATCTATTCGTAGCACTCAAAGACCTAAATATCAATCATTAATGAAAAACCTTGAAAATAATATTAATGAAATGAGCCGAGATCTAGCAAATCGATCTGGTATTTCTTCGGACCATAAAATCGCAATCTATTACGGCAATAGTTCAAGTTCTTCTTGGTACAAATTGATGGATGACATAGGGATTCCAATAAAAAAAAGAAAGGGATTGCTGATAACATCGCCAACTTTTATTAACACTTCACAAGATCGCGGAAGCCACGCGAGAATTTGCTGTTCTTTAGCACAGCTCGCAATTCAACAACTCAATATTTCGCAATTTTTCCCGACCTCTAATCATAATAGATATTCACAGAAAAATGATTATTTGCCTA
>JAJYOQ010000447.1 GCA_021796135.1 Bacteroidota bacterium | reverse complement strand
TTTCACATGGTAAATTATCTATAATAGGCTCATTAATTGGGTGATATTGAGGAATTATATGGGGGAACGACCCAACCCAAAGCTGTGGATACTTCTCCTGAAAGGATTTCTTAAATTCGATCATCCTGGCATCATTTAAATTTTCCCACTTATCGGTGTGGGTTGCCCTGGTTCTATACCAGTGGAGATACTCTGGAATGGTTGTACCCCAAAAGCCATTTGCTGCGCAACGAATCCAATAATCCCAATCTTCCAATCCACCGCGGATTGATTCATCAAATCCTTCAGTGTGAAAGAAGGTATCTCTTTTTACCATACAGGTATGATCGATAAGATTTTGTTCCAGGTTATTCTCATTATCATGAAAACCATTATGCCAGGTATATTGACGCGCGCCAAAGCCAATAGAATATCCTCCAACAAATGACCATTCAGGATGAGTTTTCAAAAACCAAAACCATTTTTCAACGGCAGTTGTCTCAAGCAGATCATCGCTATCCAACAGAACGATATATTCAGTGTGCGATTCGCGGAACCCGGTATTTCTGGCTGCGCTCAATCCCAGATTTTGAGGATGATCAATGACTTTAACTCTTGGATCAACATTTCGATAATTCCGTAAGATATCAAGTGAACATGAATCTGTTGAGCCATCATTAATGATTAACCATTCCCATTGTTGAAGAGATTGTTTTAAAACTGAAAGGGCAGTTTCATGAAAGATCTCACCCGTGTTATAAAATGGTGTGACAATTGAAACCACCGGGTCAGCCAAGGGATCCAACGGACGAAATTCGAAATGAGGTCGCCTTTTTGAGACGGGGGTATTAGAATAATCCGGGTTAATTGGATCAATCATTATTATAAAAGAAAGTCCTATTCCCTTATAGAATTATAGTTTTCAGAAATATCTGGAATAAGGTGCGTCTTTACCAAAAAATTATATAACCAATCCTTTTGCAATCTCCTAAATTTTTCACGAAACGCATTTATTTCACCCTGGTAGACGTCGACTTGCCTGAGTAATTCTATATTAGATTTTTCGATTTCAACTAATGACTCATTCGATTTATGCGATTCTTTTTCCCAATTATTTCTTTGCGTTTCTAACCAGGTCTTCGCTTCATCCTGTTGCCGGATGTAATCTTTTAACTCGTCGATTTGCGCCGATAACCCTTTGGCAGTTTCCTCCCAGTTCTTTCGTTGCCCCTCTACCCAATTCTTCGTTTCATCCTGTTGCCGGATGTAATCTTTTAACTCGTCGATTTGCGCCGATAATCCTTTGGCAGTTTCCTCCCAGTTCTTTCGTTGCCCCTCTACCCAATTCTTAGCTTCTTCTTGATCATGTATTTGTTTGTTGAGTAAATTAATCTGGAGTGTCAAGCTATCGATTGAGGAAACTATCCGGTTCTTATTTTTCTCAACTTCATCGATATATCCGGTAAGTTCAGCAAATTTCTTTCCTACCCCTAAAAATACTTGGTCAAAATATTTCTGATAAATATCCCGGTGATGAGTGAAGATTAAACCATAAGCTATAGCAAAATTTTCTGGTCTTTTACCAGTAGAATACATTGACCCTGATCGTATACGGTATCGAAACATTGGTTCATTTATGGTTTCGATCTGATAACCAGCTTCCAAAACCGATATCCAAAATTCCCAATCATGCATATTTTTCAGAGTGGTATCATAACCGCCAGTTTTAATCCAGGCGTCCTTCCGGAACATGGCTGCTTCCATTACCCGATTTTCAATAAGCATCTCCGGAAATTTTGCTACACCCATTTTGATAATTCCGTCTTTTTGATCGAATAATTGATAGTCCGAATTAACCACACCAACATTTGGATTTTTATTTAATATTTCGATTGCTTTTTGAAAATACTCGGGCATATATTCATCATCGGCATCCAGGCAGCAGATATATCCTCCACTTGCATTACTTATCCCTAGATTTCGGGCATTCGCTACACCTAGATTTTTGGAACAAATTATCCTGATTTTAGGATGGGATATTTTAGCCAGTTGATCCAAATAATAGCCTGTAAATTCATCATTTGAACCATCATCGACAATGATTATTTCAAATCCCGTAAATGTCTGGTTAAAAACCGATCCCAACGCCGAGGGTAAATATTCTCCCAGGTTGTAACACGGGATAACCACAGATATTTTCGGAGGAAGATCTGAGTTGTCGGAACTTACCTTCGGTGGAAACCATAACCAATTCTTAAGATCCTTTTTCTCTACATCCGAAAGTATTTTTTCAATATTCTGATATCCCAACACTGGCCAACACCTGAATTCCCATTTTCCCATTTCGGGGAGATCGTCTGGAAATAATGACTTTATAGATGCCAGACACGTTAAACTTAATAATGTTGACCAGATATCACTATCATTCACATTAACTTCCATAGCTTTCCAACCACTAAAGCTATATATCTTATTTTCTGGATTGTTTGGATAACGAAATCCTCCATCAACATTTTGTAGATTCCATATTGCCCAAAAACTACGAACAAGCGATATTTTTATCTCGTTATTTTTATAATTGGTTCTACAATATGCATTAGCCAAAACACCGGTACTACCTTCTTCACAAGCTCTTCCCCCTAAAGAAGATACATATAAACCATTTTCTTGGTGAAAGGTTAAAATTGTATCAATTATTTTTTCAATTTTTTGAACCGGGCGATGAACGTAATTATAGAATGGTAAAAGGTGATTAGCAGCAGTAACTTTATGTTGTAAGGATGCTCCAGTTCCACCCCAAAGTCCTGTTAAAGAATCCTGATGATCATCAAGCCAATCAAGTAACTTATGATATTGAATAACACCGTTCTGGTCAGCTTTGTATTTAACTTCAAATATTAAGAAGGACAACAAGAACATAATCCGGTTACTCACCATTAATGGATCCCCCCAATCCAATGACGCCAGCCAATGATCAATATTTTGAACTTTTAAAAAGTTGTCAAGAAAAGTTAGAGGATATTGAGGGATCGTACCTATAGCGTCTAAGGCTTGTAAAGCGAAATAGGTTACCTCCCATTGAAAATAATCCAAATCATATTTATTATCAGATAAGGGAAATTGCTTAAGTAGAGGTTCATTGAATAGACCTGTCCGGGGATCCTGGCGTTGGATAATATAAGAGGTAATGGAATCATATCTCTCTCGAATTTGATGGAATTCAATAAGGTTTTCTAATATCAACAATCCAAAACATGTCGATAATAAAGTTTTATTACCGCCCCTGTGGAATTGAAATCCTTGATCAAGAATTAACGATTCGATCCATTTTGTTGATTTTTGAAATAAATCTATTGGTGAGTTTACTCTTATAGGAGAAAAATTATTTATAGTAGATCGTTTCGATCCTATATATCTTAATTCAGGTCCTTCAGGCCCCAAAATTTTCTCAATATTTCTTGGTTCAAACCAACCATTTAATAACTCTTTTAGTTCTTCATATTGGAATTCATATAGGTGAAATGGATTTCCCGAATGTTTAAAATTATTAAGGAGCGGCGTCAATAATATCAGCAAGCCATCTTTCTTCAATACGCGATTTACTTCAGCTAAAAATTTATTTGCTACACTGAGATATATATGTTCTATTCCCTCAAGGCAAATTAATACGTCAAACGAATCACTTTGAAAAGGTAAAGCCGCCATCGAACCACTTATAAATCTTATATTTTTAAACTCATGTATTCCATACTGAACTGCATCAAAAGAAATATCCAATCCCATTAACGATTTGTAATCGAATAATAATGATGACCCCCAGCCTGTTCCACAAGGTATATCTAATACAATTTTATCAATAATATACGGCTGGCAAAATTGGTACCGTTTAATTAAATGGTCTTCATAAACTGAACC
>JAJYOQ010000041.1 GCA_021796135.1 Bacteroidota bacterium | reverse complement strand
CTAGTGCGTTTTGTAAATAGAGCGGCAGTTTTGGTGTGGCTTTAATGGGAACACTTTTAACCGACAGAACAATTTATCATAATAATTTTTATGGTGAAGCTATAAATAAATATTCTCCTGCGACAAAAAATATTTTGACAGGTTTAACTAATTTTTCACAGCATGCTGTCGGAGGAACTACTGCAGCTTCGGTAATGAGAGCAAATGCTTTAATTGTTTATAACCTTAGTCAGCAGGCATTTGTTTCTGCTGTTGATGATGATTTCCTTGTTGCTTCACTAATAACAATAATTTGTCTACTTCCTATTTTATTTTTGAGATATAAAAAGAAAAAAGCTGGCGGAGAAAAATTTATTGCAATGGAATAATGAAATATCTTTCATTTAATATTAATGTGTTTTAATAATTTATAAATCGGTGAAATAATGAAATTTAATTTTAAACTTATACTTATATTAATAATATTTACTTTAAGCGCGATGACTTATGCCCAATTGAATCCAAATGATTCATTGACGGTAGATAATGCAGTACATCTTGTGCTTAATAATAATCCGGCAATTCAAAATGCACTTCACTCAATAAATGCATCAGTAGCAAGAGTAAGTGAGACTAAAAGTTCACTTTATCCTGAAGCTGGTATTTCTTTAAGTTATTTAAGACTTGGTCCCGTTGCATCAATTTCATTCCCGGGATTTGGTAATTTTGACCTCTTCCCTGCTGATAATTTTGACGAACATGTTGGAGTAAGTGCTACTGTTTATGATTTTGATAAAAGAGAAAAAAATATAAATCTTGCTCAATCTCAGGTACAAGGTTTTAAAGACAAACTTGAACTTGTAAAACAAGAATTAGCTTATCGGACTATTCAGACATTCTATACAATCCTTTTTTTGGAAAGAAGTCTAAAAGTTCAGAACGATGCAATTAATACTTTGAATGAGCATCTTGATATTACAAAGAAAAAAGTAAGTGCGGGGACAGCTACCAATTTTGACGTCCTTACTACCAATGTAAGAGTTTCATCTGCCGAAGAAGGGAAAATTAATCTTAAGAATTCTTTAGCTAATGCAGAAATTTCATTGAAACAATTACTCGGATTGCCTGCTAATTCAAGAATAGCACTTAAAGGAGATTTTTCTGAATATAGGACTGATTATAATATCGACTCTTTAATAAATATTGCAATGCAAAACCGTTATGATATTAAATCGGTTGAAGATCAAATTATAAGCGAACATGCAAAAGATAATGTAGTTTCTGCAATGTACAATCCGACCATTAAGATTGCAGCTAATTACGGTTTGAAAAACGGATATGTTCCTGATTTAACAGCATGGCATGGAAACTATATGGCTGCTATACAGATGGATATTCCTTTATCCGGAGTTATACCATATTTCGGCGGTCATCTTGAAGAAAGCTTGCATCAAGAAACCAGCGCAAATATTAATGCTGCCGAATCTTATAAAAGCGATGTTATCCAAAAAGTAAAAGCTGAAGTACAAAAAAGTGTCGTTGATTTACAATCAAGTTTGGAGAGATATAAGACTACAGATGTTAATGTACATCAAGCCGAAAGTGCTTTAAGTCTAGCAAAAATTCGTTACGAAGCCGGAACAGGTACAAATCTTGATTTGCTTGATGCTGAAACTATGCTTGCACAAGCAAAGCTTATGCGCCTTCAAGCTCTGTATAAATATGTTATCGGTCGATATGAACTTTTACAATCAATCGGTGAAAAGGTTTGGCTGCAATAAGAATTATAATGAGATAAATTAAATTTGTTTCTATTAATTAATAAATAATATTTATATTAAATAGGAATCATTATGGCAAATGTATTAGAAATCAATAAAGAAAAAACTGCAATAGTTGTAATTGATTTACAAAAAGGGATTGCTTCTTTACCTACAGAACCTTATAGCGTTCAAAGAGTAATTGAAAATACAACTAATATTTTGAATTCTGTGCGAAAGAATAATATGAACGTATTCTTAATAAACGTATCTCCTTCCCCTGACTTAAAAGATGCACTTCATCCAAAAGCAGAATTTTCTTTCCCTGTAAGAGAATTTAATCCTGCTTGGAGCGAATTAGTTCCTGAATTAAATATTCAGCCGTCTGATATTATTATTACTAAACATCAATGGGGAGCATTTTATGGCACTGAATTAGATTTGCAATTAAGAAGAAGAGGCATAGATACAATTATACTATGCGGAGTAGCAACTAATATTGGTGTCGAGAGCACTTCAAGATTTGCATTTGAATATGGTTATAACCAGATATTAGTTGAAGATGCTATGGCAGCCCGCTCCAAGGAAGAACATGAATATCCCATTAAACATATTTTTCCTAAGCTTGGGTTAGTTCGAAATACTGCTGAAGTATTAAAAGCTTTAGATAATAATTAAGATTAACAATTTCCATAATTATTATTTTTAAATTAATAATATTATAATATTTTGTTTAATTAGAAGATAAATATTATTCGCTGTAAATTATTATATATAGTAAGTTTATTTTGATTAAATTGTGCAGATAAATTGTACAATTTTCGGAAAATGAGAAATAGATATGGCGAATAAGTTTAAGCTAGTTTTAACAATGTCAGTTTTTATTCTTACCTTAATTTTAATCGGATGTAATAAAAGCAGCAGTAATCCGGCTCAAGCTAATTTGACGGGAACCATTCAAGGAAAGATTACTAACGCAAGCGATGGGACAATACTCAGCGGAGCATCAATTAAAACAAATCCCGTGACAAACACAACAGTTAGCGATCAAAGCGGTAATTTTATTTTAAACAATATTTCATCCGGTTCATATTCTTTAACTGCTTCAAAAATTGGCTATTTAAACAATTCAGTAAGCATAGTAGTATCATCCGGAAAAACAACAACGGCAAATATTTCCTTAGCTTTACCGGATACTATTCCATCTTCAGTCATATTGTTATCTCCCGGAAATGACTCAACAAATGTCGTTTTACCTCCGGTTTTATCTTGGAATGCAAGCAGCGGCGCATCAAGTTATACGCTTCAAATATCTATACATCCAAATTTTGATACCTTAATCTATAATCGTAGCGGATTAACAAATACAAGTTATCAGATTAACAATTTAAGTTTGTCAACTACATATTATTGGCGGGTTGATGCTACAAACAAATTCGGAACGACAAATTGGTCAAATCCGATTTGGTCGTTTACAATATCTGCTATTTATGGTCAACCTTGTGCAGGTGTTCCAACAATTAATTATGGCGGTCAAGTATATAATACGGTTCAAGTTGGAAACCAGTGTTGGTTAAGAGAAAATTTGAATATCGGATCAATGATAATTATTGCTACATCTCAAACAAATAATAATGTAATTGAGAAATACTGTTATAATAACAATCCAGCCAACTGTAATACTTATGGAGGATTATATCAGTGGGATGAAGCAATGCAGTATACTACAAATGAAAAAGCGCAGGGTATATGCCCTAGCGGCTGGCATATACCGTCATTGGCAGAAATTGATACGTTAAGAGCTTCAATTAGAAACAACGGTAACTCTCTGAAAGATGTCAGTCAGGGTAGCGGCAGCGGGACAGGTACGAATACAAGCGGATTTTCCGCATTATTAGCAGGTTATGGTTCCGGAGGCATATTTAGTAGTTTAGGAAATAATACAACTTTCTGGGGCTCTACACAATACGATGCTTCTACTGCACTCGGACTTTATCTCACGGATTACGATGCTAGCATTGCTTTCAGTTATTTTAACAAGACAAGTGGCTTTAGTGTTCGATGTTTAAAAAATTAAAAGATAAAGATTTTGCAATCTTCGATTAAATTAAATATAATTATTTATACATACTCCCTTTTTTTTATCTTTAATATTACATACTCCCAAAATTTAAAACTTGATGTAGACGGGATACAAAGCCATAAAGCCATAATCTATTCTTTAGAGGGAGAAAGAACAGAACAAATAGATTCAATTACATCGTTAAATAATAAAGAATTCATTTATAGTTTTAATAAAAATAAATATCATTCTGGATTTTATCGTGCCGATTTTGGTCAGAATCTCCATATAGATTTTATTTATGACGGAAGTGATATCTTTATCTCTACAAATGACATAAATGTACTGGATAGTCTTCACGTCATCTACTCCCTTAGCAATCAATTATATTATTCTTTTATAAAACTAAACAAATCCTATAAAGAAGAAACTGGCATTCTTCAACTATTACTAGCTAAATATCCGAAAAATGATTATTACAAGGAAACAATAAATGAACTTCATCGAGTACAGGAGAATTATTTACATTTTATAAATTTCACTTCACAAAAGTTTCCCAACTCATTTATTGCCCGTTATATTAAGTCTTATCAATTACCAATAATAAATGCTTCCCTTCCTCCTGATCAACAACTGGCTTTTTTAAAAGCACATTCATTAGATAATGTCGATTTTAAAGATGGAGAATTAACATTTTCAGATTTATTCACAACTAAAACGATCGAATATTTAACTTATTATCGCAATCCGCAAATGCCCAAAGAAATTCTTGAGAATGAATTTGAAGCAGCAATTGATACATTATTAAACAAAGCTAAAGTGAATTATAGGGTATACAAACAAATTGTCGAATATTTAATTGATGGGTTTAAAAAATTCGGATTTGAAAAAGACTTGAAATTCATAATTGATAATTATGTTATTAAAGATGATCTCTGTTTGGACAACAAGACAGAAAATGCTATTCAGTTAATGTTAAATCAGGATAAAATTCTTCACATAGATGCAATTGCTCCGGACATATCATTGAAAGAACCTTCAGGTAAAATTTTTAATTTAGAAAAAGTCGAAGCAAAAAAAATATTATTAGTTTTTTATGCAAGCTGGTGTCCGCATTGCCAAGTTTTAATCCCAAAATTAAAAGAATATTTAATGACCCTGCATAATCCGGATTTAAAAATAATAGCTATAAGTTTAGACACTAAAATGAGTGATTGGGTTAATTTTATTAAGAAAAATAATCTAAACTGGATTAATATTTCTGATTTAAAAGGGTGGAATAGTAAGGCTGCATTAGATTACTATGTATATGCTACACCTACAATGTTTTTAATTAACAAGGATAGAATAATTATTGCAAAACCTTTAACTATTCAAGATCTCAAAAAATGGTTATAATTTATATCAGCAAAAAAAATTAAATAAAATTACTTTTCAATGGTAACAACCCAGGCATCTTTGAAAGCTGGCTCTCGATTTATGTCATTCTTGGCATTTTCAGCTTCCTCATGAGTTTTATAAATCTTAGAAAGTCGAACTACATAAAGATTAACAGACTGGTCAAAAGTAATTTTTACTTTTTGAGTAAGAAGTGGTTGAATTTTATCCACGAAATTATTCGCTCTATCTTGGGAAGAAAAGGCACCTATTTGAACCAGATAGTATGGAGTAGAAATATTTTCAGGAGTAGTTGAAGAATTGAGTTCAGCCGACTGTGTCTCTGATTTTGTAGTATCTACAGGAACCTTATCAAAGACATACAAAGAATCTTTAGCTTTTGTTTGGTTCTCGGTTTGGTTTTTAGTTGTTTGCTGTGTATTAGAGCAAGAAGTTATTAAAAATGACAAGAATACTAAAAGAGGGAAAATATAAATTTGTTTGCTATTCATGATCTCTAACCAGCCTTAATTTATTTTTTATTCAAAAAAGATAATTATTTATAAACTAAAAAGTTAAGGGATGGCATTTAAACCATCCCTTTCAAAATATTTAGAACAACAAGTGTTTAAATGATCCGTTTTCAAAATAAGGATAAACCGACAAAAGTGCACTCTTTTTAGCAAGTATCAGACTATTCGGTAACGTTGAAACGTTTATTAAAGAGTAATTTGATCCGAATTTCTGATTAATAACGCTTAAGAAAGCATTTGCGATAATCCCTTGCGCTTGAGCAGTAGGATGCACGCCATCCAGAGTAAATAAACCTCCGGTAATATAAGTTGTATAGAAATCTATTCCATTAACCATAGTACCGCCTCGAAAATCATTTGCTCTCATTTGATTAAAAATGGAATATATATCAACCAATCCCCATCCATGAGCTGAAGCTATGGCACTAATTGTTGAATTAAATGCTTGGGTAGAAGCTTGAGCTGTTTGAATTTCAGAAGCATCAAGGATTAAAGCATCCGGCCATGGATTCTGTGGATGAAAACCGAAAGGTTTTGTAGTATCAATCCCCGGAGGTAATGCGGGATAATGGTTATCACGATAAAATTGTCCTGTTGGTTTACCTAATAAAGAAGCATAACTACTTCCTGCAAGAGTTAGAAGAACTTGTCCGGTCAATAAAGTAGTAGAATCTGCAACGCCTGTTCCAACATATTCGCCATGTTTTTCATAGACTAATCCTACAACTCCCAATCCCTTGAGGGCTGACCATGGTGTTTCGAGCGCCATCATTGGTCCAACCGTATTGAAGAATGGGATTGAGGTAACATCCGGAACATTTGCAACTACAACCTTAGCACCTAAAGAAGCTATACTATCAGCCATTTGATTATACAAAAATTGAAAAGTTGGAGTAGCTGTAGGAGAAGCAGGAGAAACTCCGCCGCTTGTTGCATAACCTAAAACATCATTAGCTCCTATCCAAATAGTAATAAAAGTTGGGTGTAGTAAACTTGCTTGTGTAAATTGTGAACCTATCCCTCTAAGAATAATATCAAAAAATGGGTTAGCCGAACCGCCAAAAACATAAGATGCGCAAGTTTTTGAGCTCGTGGCATTTAATACATCATAAACTGTGGCTCCGGGAACACCCAAATTATTATAAGGACCCGGATAAGAAAGATTTAACGGAATTCCTGAACTGGGATCCACTGAGATTGCAAAAGGGCTTATTGATGCTACTTTCATGCGACCACCGATCCCGGGATCACTTATTAGTGGCTGTTCGAAAGTCTGAGTACCGGTTTGTTGAGCAATCAAATTACCATAAGCATATATTTGTCCGCTTTGGAATAGTGCGCCTGATTGATAACCAGCCGTTATACTGTTCCCTATAGAAACATATCTAGTAAAATCAGCGCTTCCACTTTTAGGATTTGGTGCACTAGGTGCAGTTAATGAAGTTCTATCCTGACAGCCGGTAAAAATAATCACGGTAAAGAATACCGTAAAAATTAAATATAATATCTTTTTCATTTTCATTTATCCTTTTCTTTATTATAAACCATATGATAAAGTTAACGACACTAAATTAGCGGCTGTGTTATAAGTTCCATTAAAGGGAGAAATACCCTGCAAATAATTTTCCTGTGAATTATTAACCGTCAACTGACTACCTCTAATATAAAGGTAAGCAGCATCAATATTGAAATTATTTGATAATTTATATCCGAACCCAAAACTAAAACCTAGCCGATCAGCATCCGGCAATGAAGGATTTAGATATTGAGGTTTTACAGGGTCTTTGTCATAATAAATACCAGCTCTGACCTTTAGATCATTGGTTAAACCATATTCGCCGCCTAAACGGATTATATAGGAATTGTCATAAAGACGAGGACTGGATTCAACCATTTTTGGAGAAGCAAAGCTAACGCTTAAAGTATCATAACTTGACCAGCCAACATACTGAAAGTCAAAGCTTAGCAATAAATTTGAGAGTACTTTATATCCAATACCAAAAGCAAGATTCAAAGGTGTTGTTATGTCTGCAGATGCGCTTCCATTAGGAAGTTGAGAAGCTAGTTGAGCTGCACCGGATGTTGTGGCAGTTCCGGTAAATTTATATTTAACTTGGCTGTGGAATGAAACTCCAAATGATAAATCTGGTGTAGGTTTATAAAGAGCGCCAAGATCAAATCCCCAAGCCGAATTGCTATTCCCGGTTAAGGTTGTAAAGGCATCGCCGGCAAAAGGAGTTTGAGGAGTCTTTTGCGAAATGGTCACTGTTGCAAAGCTATAAATTAGACCTGCACTGACAGATAAGTTATCCATAAGATTATAGGCAACTTCTGGAGTGATTGCAAAAGCCTGAAGCTTTGTTTCAATTGCCAAATATTTGCCTACCCAATTTGGATCCCACTTTGAAGCTAGTCCAAATGGACTATCAAAGCCAATTCCAAATGCTAGATCTGGATTATATTTATACGTAGCAAAGAAATGAGTTGGGAAAAAGGTTTGCTTAGCTGCGTCATACTCGGTAATATTAGGACTAACTCCGCGGAAAGAAAAAGTAGGAGCAATTAAAGTAGTCCCTAACATAAAATTAATACCGGAAAGCTGAGTCATACCGGCAGCATTAAAATAAACAGCTGACGGATCATCAGAAATTGCCGTAAAAGCTCCGCCCATTGCCATTGCTCTTGCATTTTGTTCATTTAACTGAAAACCACCGGCAAGTGCAGTATGAATACCAAGGGCGAAAAAAATTACGAAAGTAATTAGCTTTACTTTCACATTACCTCCTAGGATGTTTTGTTATTAGAATATTAATTAAATAGAACCAAATTCATTCGATTGATAATATAAGTGATCCTTTTTCAACTTTGCTTCCTTCATTGATAAATATCTCTTTAATTATTCCCGTTGTGGGTGATTTTAAATCATTCTCCATTTTCATTGCCTCTAAAATAATTAAAGTTTCTCCATGAACAATACTATCACCCTGTTTTTTTTTAATTTTTAGTATCATTCCCGGCATTGGAGCTTTTACATCCATTTTATGTTTTGCAACAATATTTTTGGCTAATATGGCATTTGCTTGTTCTTCAAGCGGAGTATTTGCAGTAACATTAAACGAAATTCCGTTTATTAGAATTGAGAATTCATTACCTGCATTACTTCCTGAAGAAATTTTATATATTTTTTTGTTAAAATTAAATAAGAAAGAATTTGAATCAAGGGTAATTAATTCGTAAGTATTTTCTTTATCATCAATTGAAATTGTCGAACTGTCTAAGATTTTAACTTCTTTTCTTTTCCCGTTTATATGTGTAATGGTCCTATTCATTATTTTGCATGTGCCAATTGTCTTCTGACTTAAAGTTTTTAATTTGTCTGCTATTATTGCTATGTCTGTATTTTAATAAAGCTATGAATGCCGCAGCTGCATCTTCCATATTATTGTCAATATTATTCGGCGATGCTAAAATAGAATCAATCTCGGATTCAATGAAGTTTATATCATAAGACCCGTTAATGAATTTTTCGTTTTCTAATATCTTATATAAAAATGAAATATTTGAAGAAATTCCGGAGATTTGAAATTCCGATAAAGCGCGCTTCATTCGCGATATAGCAGTTACTCTATCTTCAGACCAGCAAATAAGCTTTGCAATAAGAGGGTCATAATAAATAGATATTTCTGATCCTGAGTCAAAACCACTGTCAACTCTAATTCCCGGACCACTCGGTTGGGAATATTCTTTTAATTTACCGGTTGATGGAAGAAAATTATTTTCTGGATCTTCTGCATATATCCGGCATTCAATAGCATGACCATGTCTGCTCAGATCTTGTTGTGAAAAAGAAAGTTCTTTCCCTTCTGCAATAGAAATTTGCTCTCTAACTAAATCGATACCTGAGATTAATTCAGTGACAGGATGTTCAACTTGTAATCGAGTGTTCATTTCAAGGAAATAGAATTTTTTATCTTTATCCATCAGCATTTCAATTGTTCCGGTATTATAATATTTACATGCTTTGGCAGCATTTATTGCGGCATTGGTAATTTTATCTCTGGTTATTTCATCAACAAATGATGATGTAGCTTCTTCAATAATTTTTTGATGCCTTCTTTGAACTGAACACTCTCTTTCAAATAGATGCGCATAGTTACCGTATTTATCTGCAATGATCTGTACTTCTATATGTTTCGGATGCTCAATAAATTTTTCAATGTAAATGTCAGCATTACCGAATGCTTTTAATGCTTCTCTTTGAGTTGCTTCAAATGCATTTTCAAATTCATCAGAAGAATCAATCCTTCTCATACCTTTACCGCCTCCGCCTTCGGAAGCTTTCAATAAAATTGGATATCCAATTATCTCTGCAGCTTCTTTTCCATCCCGAACTGAAACAATTGGAGTAGTCGTACCTGGAACAATTGGGACTCCATTTTGCTTCATAAGCTGCCTTGCGGCAGTTTTGCTTCCCATAAGTCTCACAGAATTAGATGATGGTCCGATAAATTCGATTCCTGATTCTTCGACAGATTTTATAAAGCTGTAATTTTCAGAGAAGAAACCATATCCCGGATGAATAGCATCGGCATTTATAGCTTTTGCCAAGGAAATTATTTTATTAGCATTAAGATAAGATTCGGATGCAATAGGTCCGCCTATTAGGTAAGATTCGTCAGCAAGTCTAGTGTGGAGCAAAGTTTTATCGGCTTCAGAATATATTGCCGCGGATATTATTCCTAATTCTCTGCATGCCCGTATAATACGTACAGCAATTTCACCTCTGTTAGCAATTAAGATTTTTTTAAACAAAATATACCCTAACTAAGTCTTTTAGGTTATTTTAATTCTGCGATTGTAATTCCCTCGCCGCCAAATTCGATCGGAGCGAAATAATAAGTTTTGACATTTTCGTGACGTTTAAGAATTTCATGAACAGTTTTTTTAAGAGCTCCTGTACCTTTCCCATGCAATATTTCAACCCTGGTAAGTCCTGATATATAGGCGTTATCAATAAATTTAACAATCCCAAATTCAGCTTCATCTGCTCTTTCACCTCTTATATCAATCCGGATATTAGCATCAGAGACCATATATCCATGATCATTATAATTCTCCCGCTTTATATTTTGTTTTTCTGAAATTAGCAAATCATTTAAAGAAACCTGAATTTTTATTGAGCCTGTTTTTAATAAGGCTTTTTTTTTATCCGGGGTAATTTCTAATATTTCACCGGAAGTTTGAGTATTTTTTATAGTTACAATATTACCTACCTCAAAATTATAGTTTTCTAAGATCAAATCAAGATCATTAGCGATAAGATTTTTATTTTTTTCTTTGAGATTTTTAACTAAATTTTGCGACTTTTTAATCACTTCCTGATTAGCATTAGATTCCTTTAATTCCTTGATTACTTTTTCAAGCTGCTTGTTTATATCCTTTAAGTAAATATCTGCTTCCTGCTTTGCTGATTTTAGGATTTGTTTCTTTTCCTTATTAAGATCATCAATCTTTTCTTTGTAAAGTTGAGATAATCCGGTTAAACGACTTTTCTCAATCATATTTTTCTTTAATATATCATCCAATGTATGAGATCTTGTTTCAATATCGATAAGAAATTTTTCTAACTTATGCTTATCGGGGTCAAGATATTCAGAAGCAAGTTTCAAAAATTTTTCATCCAGTCCGATTCTTTTTGCAACCTCAAAAGCATAACTTGAACCAGGAGACCCCTGTTTGAAGTAATATGTCGGTTTCAAATTTTCAGTATCAAAATCCATCGAAGCATTTTCGAAACCTTCCAAATAATTTGCAATTAATTTTAAATTACCATGATGAGTTGTTGCAAAGACAACTGATTCCTTTTCTCTTAGAGAAATTAAGGTAGCCGCTGCCAAAGCAGAACCTTCAGCAGGATCTGTACCGGTTCCTATCTCGTCTAAAATTACAAGAGAATTTTTATCTGCAATTTTTAATATTTGGTTTATATTAGACAAATGTGAGCTAAATGTAGATAAATCGTCTTCTATTGATTGTTGGTCGCCGATATCCATCAATATGTTATCAAATAAATGGAAGTTCGAATCAGGGCTGCAAGGAATATGTACGCCGGATTGTACAAGTAAAACAAGCAAACCTATAGTTTTAAGAACCACAGTTTTGCCCCCTGCATTTGGTCCCGTAATTAAAATGATTTTCTTTTTATCTACAGTAACATTTAGAGGTATAGTATTTTCTCTTCCAAATTTCTTTAAAAGAATCGGATGCCGCCCGTTTATAATATTAAAAGGTTTATTATTATTTACCTGGGGAAAATCCCCGATAATCTCAATTGAATATTGTGCCCGCGCAAAAACCGTGTCAATATATGAAATAAGCTCAAGAGATTTTCGTAATTCATGGCTGAAGGCTCCGATATGTTTAGTCAATTCAATTAATAATCTTTCAATTTCTCTCTTTTCTGCAAATGATAACGAAACTATTTCATTATTCAATTCTAAAGTTTCTTCGGGTTCAATGTAAACTGTTTGACCTGTTGACGATTCGGAATGTATAAAACCTCTAATATGTCTTTTATGTTCAACTTTTACAGGGATAACAATTCTACCGTCGCGCAATGTAAGATAATCCTCGCGCACATAATCTTTTTCATTAAGAGATTTAATAATTCTATTCACGGAACGAATAAGCTCATCATTAGTATGTCTGATTTCCTTTCTGATTTCAAAAAGTTTTACACTTGCATTATCATTCACTTCGCCATTGTCATTAATTATTTTTTTTATACTATGTTCAAAAAGCTTATCATTGAAAAGACCGGAGGATAGGCGTGATAATTCGGGTGCTATTTCTAAATTGTTTTTCAGAAATAAAGCAATATTTCTAGAGATTATACTTAGTCTTAATATTTCAAGTATTTTTTTACTTTCTATAAGAGTGCCGCTAATATTACTTTTAGCAATCGTTTCAATTAGGTTCGGGATAAATTCAAGCGGAGGATGTGTATTTTTTATAAGAATTTCTTTAGCTTCAGAAACATAATTGCCCTCAATTAATATTTGTGAAAGCTGATCAAAAGGTAAAGTATTAAGGATTTCATTCTTACCATTTTCAGTTATACAATATTTAGAAATATAGCTTAGTATTTTAGGAAATTCTAATTTCTCTAAAATAAATTGTGGAATCATTTTGTAGAGTCTTTTTCGTTAAAATAATTATTGATTATTTCCTTTGTTTCAGGAGTATAGTGATTCAAATAATTGATGGTCGAAGGGATAATATTATAAACACTATGATACAATTTCGAATCATTTCTCGCGGATTTTGAAGGCGTATCAAAAATATTTAAAAGAAAAAAAACGGCACTTATAAAAAACAATATTTGTATTGCCCCAATTGCTCCCCCGATAATTTGATTAAGTAATCCGCTTACCTTGTCAAAGGGATGTACCAGCCTTTTAATTATTGAAGTAATGATCATTATAACAATAAAAATAATAATTCCAGCCATTATTTGAGAAAGATAAATTTCAATATTCAAGTATTTGTCTATTAATTTTCCAAATTCTGCGGCAAATTTTGCTGCCATAAAAATTGCTATTACAAATCCTAAAAAACCGATAATTTTTCTTACAAAGCCATCCTTGAACCCCAATAAAAATCCTACAAGAACGACTATAACAATTATTAAATCTATTAAACTCAATTTATTCCCAAAATATTTTCAACAATTGATTTAACAAGTTTTCCGTCAGCTTTACCCTTTAACGCCATCATTGCTTGAGGCATAAGCTTAGGGAAATCCTCCTTATTTTTTGTACCTAACCGATCTGATATATTTTTAATTTCATTGTATATTTCTTCACGGGATAATTGTTTAGGAAGGTAATTCTGTAATATTTCTAATTCAGACTCCTCTTTTTTAGCCAACTCTTCCCTTCCGGCATTCCTGAATTGTTCGATAGAATCTTTTCTTTTTTTTGCAGCGGTACTAAGCATTTTGATTTCTTCATCAGCATTTAATTCTCTCCCAACTCCGCTCTTTTCAAACTCTAAAATAAGTGCGCGAATTGAACGTATTGTTTCAAGTCGTAATTTATCGCCGGATTTCATGGCAATTTTTAAATCCTCATTTATTTTCTCTTTAAGACTCATTTTAACTCCAATAATAATTATTCTATTTGAAATCTGTTTGAAAGCTGTATAATATTTCCTGTAACAAAATTAAAATTACAAAAAATTCCATAAATAAGTTCACCGATTTCTTCAGGTTTGATAAGCTTATTATAATCCTCTTTTATCCACTCTCTGTTTAATGGAGTATCAATAATAAAAGGTGCAATAGCATTAGCGGTCATACGTATCTCTTCACCTTCTAGAGCTAATGTTTTAACTAAATGAATTAAAGCAGCCTTTGAGGCACCATAAGACGCTTTGAGTTTTTCCGGATATAAAGCTGTAAACGCTGAGATGAATATAATTGATCCGCCTGCTGATTGCTTGATGAGGTTCGCGAAATGCTTTGCTATTAAAAAACTTGTACTTAAGTTTTGACTAAACATTCTATCCCATTCTTTTTGATCTGTTTCCCAGATATATTTTCCGCCCGAAAATCCGCCAATTGTAGATATCAAAAAATATAATTTGTTCTTAGAAGGTTTAATATTATTAAAAGCATTTATTACGCTTTCTTCAGAAGATAAGTCCTTGCTTATATAATATTGAATATTATTATTTTGAGAAATATTCGCTGGTTTTGAATCGAAAAGATATATTTTTGAATAATCCTTTTTTGTTAATGAACTTGTAACACCTTTCCCAAGTGCCCCTCCAGCCCCGAAAATAATCAATTCTTTATCCATAAAACCCTTATATTATTTAGTTTGCTTCAAATTCAGATGAAAAAGAAATCTTAACCAAATCAATTCTTATAGAGGTAGATCTAATTATGATGATGTTAAAATTATCTACCTTAATCACTTCACCTTGTTGTGGTATTCTTCCTATTCTGGTTGTTATATACCCGGCAATAGTTTCATAATCGCCTATGGGTATATCTAATTTAAATTTTTCATTAATAAAATCAATTTCAACTTTCCCGCTTATTAAATAAGTATTTTCTGCTGTTTTCCGGCAAATATCTTCTTCTATATCATATTCGTCTTTAATCTCTCCGAAAAGTTCCTCAATAATATCTTCCATTGTAACAATTCCTGCAGTACCTCCGAATTCGTCAACAACTGCTGCTATTGATATATGTTTGCCGAGAAATTCATAAAGCATTTCAATACTGCGCTTCGTTTCGGGAACAAATAAAATTTCTCTTGTTATTGCGTTTATATTTTGCGGAAGTTCAAATATATCATAAGCAAATATTACTCCTTTAATATTATCTAGATTATCTTCATAAACAGGTAGTTTCGAGTAGCCGGATTCAATAAATATTGAAAGTGCCTCATCTATTGTTTGTCCAATTTCGACTCCTATAATTTCAGTTCTAGGGCGCATTGCTTCATAAACTTTTTGATCTCCTAGCGATAATACTTTATTAATTATCGTGCTTTCTTTTATGTTAACCAAACCTGCTTCGTGGCTTTCATTCATGAGAGTTTCAAAATCTTCTTTATCAAACAAAGTAGTGTAATTCTCCTCAATAAAACTTGATGACCGCATAAGTTTAGATGATATTGAAGAAGTAAATTGTGTAAAAGGTTTAAGGGAAAGTGAAAGAATTCTCAAAGGTAAAGCTGCAATTAACATTACTCTATCAGGTAATTCTCTAGAAAAATATTTAGGCAAAAGTTCACCGAATATTAATAAGAAAAAAGTCGATATTATTAAAATAGACAGATTATTTAACTTAAATAATTCTGAAAGGTAAATAGTGGAAATAGATGCAAAAGCTATATTTACTATATTATTTCCAAGTAATATAGTAGAGAAAAACACCTGCGGGTTCTTAGCAAAATAAACAGCGCTTTTTGCTGAAAGACTTTTACGCCGTGCTTTAACTTCTAGTTTCAATTTATTGGAAACAACAAAAGCCATTTCAGAACCGGAGAAAAAGGCACTGACTAATAAAAGGGAAAAAAGAATCAAAACATCATTAAATCTCATTAATAAGCCTTTGTTATCAATATATTTTCGACAGTATCAATATAATTCCTATTAAATGATGAATAAAAAAATACAACTTTAGCAAAAGAATTATAATTAATTTTAGTTTTCTCATTTACAACAGTAGCAGCTGAAAATGAAAATTCTTTTTTACTTTCAGGAATAAAATCAATTGTGTCTATTGGGGTTAATGCGAAGTGTTCAAAATTTCTCTCTTTATCATCCTGTAATATTTTAACTACAATATTGATCG
>JAJYOQ010000040.1 GCA_021796135.1 Bacteroidota bacterium | reverse complement strand
GTAGAATCAGTAAGATATATTGCACCAACAGCCCATATATCAGTATCACTAATTATAGTAACATCATTTAAGTAGCTGCTGCCTGCAGAGGTGTTTCCAAAGGTAAAAGATTGGAAAGTAAAATTGCTGCTAGTAGTATCGGGTGTATTGTTTGGCTTTGGAGCGGTTGGGCTTTTGCAGCTTTCGTATGAAAGGAAAAATATTATAAAGGAAAATAATAGAAATGCATTTCTGATATCAGAATAATTAGGAAAGTATTTTGCACCTTTTAATGAAAACAACGAGCCCCCGAAAATATTTAAGTAAAGTTTCTATACAAGATTACTGAGAATAATATTGAAGGTCAATATTAGAATAATTGATTTTCAGGCAATTAGATAATTCACGTACGGCTGCCGTTACAATGAAACCTTAACCGACGTTTTATCTGATTGAAAAGCCCGAGATCTGCTATTTTCCTATCATGAATTCAATACGAATTTATTTTGGGTAATTTAGTTATAAAAAGGTTTGACAGTTCTTGAGTTAACCAATTATTCATCAAAATGTATCTTATATTCCGCCTTTTGTATAAGTTCTAAAAGAGAAATCTTTGTACTTTTGAGTTAATAATTATAAATTATGTTAAAATTCAATAGAGATATAGGAACTGCTTCAAAGGGATTGGGAAAAAGTGTTTTATAGATAAATCGATAAATATATTATGCAAAAGATTATATTAAATAATGGCATTGAAATGCCAATAATTGGATATGGAGTTTTTCAAATACCTGACCAAAAAGAATGCGAAAGATGTGTTATAGATGCAATCCAAACAGGTTATCGTCTAATTGATACAGCAGCTTCTTACATGAATGAGAGCGCTGTTGGGAATGGAATAAAAAATAGCGGTATTGCACGAGAAGAATTGTTTATTACAACAAAACTCTGGTTACAAGATGCTGGATATGCAAACACCAAAAAGGCATTTCAAAAATCTCTGGATAAGCTGCAATTGGATTATTTGGATCTATACTTGATACATCAGCCATACAACGATGTACATGGCTCGTGGCGTGCAATGGAAGAATTATATTCAGAAAGAAAAGTCAGAGCAATAGGAGTAAGTAACTTTAGTCCTGACCGGATTATGGATTTGATCATGTTTAATAATGTTGTTCCTGCTATCAATCAAATCGAAACGCATCCTTTTTGCCAGCAGATTGAACCTCACAAATTTTTGCAAGAAAACAAAGTTCAGATTGAATCATGGGGACCATTTGCTGAAGGCAAGAACAATATTTTTCATAATGAACTTCTGCAATCTCTTGCGATGAAATATAACAAATCTGTTGCCCAGGTAATACTGCGGTGGCTTACATTGAGGAAAGTTATTGTTATTCCAAAATCAATTAGTAAAGAAAGGATGTCGGAAAACTTTGATATTTTCGATTTTGAACTTAGTGTCGAAGAAATGGAAACAATAAAGAGCCTAGACACTAAGACTAGTCTGTTTTTTGATCATTCCGACCCTCAGATAATTAAATGGATGGCAAGCAGGAAACTTGAATAGAATTATGCTGATTCAAGAAGTTACTAACACCTGACTATCATTAAACATTAATAGGATTCAATATGAAAAAAGTAATAGTTTTATTGTCCATTCTTATTAGTTTCTCATTACAAGCTCATCAAAAGATGGCAAATGATAATGCGACAAAAGAACCTACGGTTCTTACCGCCTCGGGAATTGTGAGAGGTGTAACGGATGGTGATATTAACAGTTTCAAAGGAATACCTTATGCAGCAGCACCAATCGGTGAATACAGGTGGCGACCACCACAAGCTTTCCCCCCATGGAAGGGAGTCCGTGATGCGAGTAAATATGGCCCAAATTGTGCACAGGCTGGATGGCAGACTAAAGCAGGATCAATTGCGAATGGCTCATCTGAAGATTGCCTGTATCTGAATTTGTGGCAACCGGCAGGAACAAGGAAAGGAGCAAAGCTACCAGTTATGGTTTGGATCCATGGGGGCGGGTTTGTCTTTGGAAGCGGATCTTTCCCAGATAATTCGACTAATCAGTTTGTAAAACAAGGAATCATATTAGTTACTTTCAACTACCGGCTTGGTCGTCTTGGCTTTTTCGCATTTCCTGCATTGAGTAAGGAGCATCCAGAAGAGCCCAAGGGTAATTACGCTTATATGGATCAGATAGCCGCACTCAAGTGGGTGCAACAAAACATTGCCTTTTTTGGAGGCGATTCAAATAATGTTACTATTTTTGGTGAGTCTGCAGGAGGCGTCTCGGTACACTCACTTCTAACAATACCGATTGCGAAAGGTCTTTTCCAAAAAGCAATTATCGAGTCCGGAGGCGGCAGGGATGGAGTTTTGACCGGCAGACCGATACATGAAGAGAACGTAAATCCATTTTATCCTGTTTCTGCAGAAACAATCGGAGTAAACTTTGCGCGTAAGCACGGGATTGAAGGCACGGATGCAGCTGCACTTGCAAAGCTTCGAGCATTGAGTGTTGCAGAGATTGTAGATGGGGGACAAGAAAGCGAGCCAGGAGGAAAGCCAATCTACTCAGGTCCAATACTCGACGGTAAACTGGTTGTAGAAACTGCTGAGAGTGCATACAAAGCAGGCAGACAGGCAGCAGTTCCGCTTATAATTGGGTCGAATAGTGCGGAAGTGCCAGCCGGTTTTGTAAATGCCAATTCGAAGGAACAACTACTTTCTCTGTTCGGGAGTTTAAAGGACGAAGCATCTAAAGTATATAATCCGGGTGATACCGTAGAATTTGCAAAGATGCTTACAATGGTCAATACTGACAAGGTATGGGCGGAACCCGCCAGGTTCACAGCGACTAAATTTTTCGACAAGGGATTACCGGCGTATATTTATCTTTTCTCATATGTATCGGCATCTATGCGACAGTTTATGCGATACGGTGCGGGGCATGGATCCGAAATCCCATATGTGTTTGATAATCTTGTTGAACGAAATGGAACCGCAATAGATTCTAAAGATAAGGAAGTTGCCAGGATGATGAACACTTATTGGGGAAATTTTGCAAAGACCGGAAATCCTAATGGTAAGGGACTGCCGAATTGGCCTGTTTACAATCCCAAAAAGGACGAGATATTAGAGTTCCGATCCGACGGATCTACAATTGGTGAACCCGATCCCAAGAAAGCGAGGCTGGACATAATAGAAAAGGCAGTAAAGATTATGATCCCGAGGCAGCACATTTAAAACCATTGATCAATTCAGTAATGATTGAATTAAGAAGAGATTTTAATATATAAAAAATAAAAAGCTATAATTTTTGGATTGGTAATTATATTATGAGATATTTCAAAACAATAAGAGAATTACATGAAGCGCAAGGATATCCTTTACCGGAAAATCCGCTGTTTGGTTTAAAGCATTTAAAGAAATCTTCCATTCCATTAAATACGAAGGAAGTTTCATATGATTTTTATTTCTTTTGTTTGAAAAAGCTTAAATCCGGTAATATATGGTATGGTAAAACAAAATATGATCATGATAGCGGGTTTATGTATTTTATGAAACCGAAGCAAATTATTTCACTACATGACGTTCAGTTGAAAGGCAAAGGCTTCTCTATTGAAATTCATGAAGATTATTTGATGGGACATCCATTATTTACAGAGATTAAAAAATATGATTTCTTCGATTACGAAACGAGTGAAGCACTGCATGTTACTCCCAGAGAGGAAAAGATCATGTGGTCTTTGTTCAATAAAATAGAAATTGAGTCCCGGAATAATCAAGATGAATTTAGCAGGTCAATAATTCTATCGCATTTGGATTCCATTTTGAAGTATGCTCAGAGGTTCTATAAAAGACAATTTATAGACAGAAAACCTTTATCCGGTATAACTGTCACAAAATTCAATCAATATTTGAATGAGTATTTCGAAAAAGGTGAAGCCGGAATAAAAGGATTGCCTACGGTAAACTATTTAGCTTCTCTGTTAAATTTATCACCAAAATATTTAAGCGATTTATTGAAGCAAGAAACAGGCAAAACTGCTTTGGAGCTGATACATCTTTATATAATCTCCGAAGCTAAAAATATGCTTGTTGGCGGGGACCATAGCATTTCTGAAATTGCGTATTTACTTGGATTTGAAAATTTACCATACTTTTCACGACTTTTTAAAAAAGAAGCAGGTATGAGTCCAAGGGAATTTAAAGGTTATATTCTAAATTAATTTACTTAAGATTGGAAAGAAATTTACTAGTATTTGTTTTCGCTGTAATCTTTAAGTGAATCTAGTTCGTCACTTATTTTGCCGTACCAAAGTTTGGTGGCTTCGGGTATTTGACCGGAGAATGTGTCTTTTCGAAGCTGATTGACTGTTTTGATTAGCTGTTGATTGTTTTCTTTGGTTATTGTTTGGAATTTTTCTTTATAATTTTCGATTGAAAAATTTGTTTCCGAAAATGTCTTTCTGAGTTTTCTGGTATAGAGTTCGTAGATATTGAAAATTACCTGATCATATAGCAGCTGGTCATCTGTTGCATTAGATTTTTTTACCCAGGATTTTTTCTTGTCAAATATACATATTGCTTCTAATGCCGGATTACTAAAAGCATTTTTCATTTCTATTATTGCAGGATTATATACCTGAATATGACTGGCTACGTCTGCCGAAGTGTCGTTTGGTGTTCCTTCAAATTCTGCCCATGTTAAATCTTTTTTACCTGTCCAGTATGAATATTCATGCGTGTTATATGTCTTAAAAAACTCATCGAAATTATTTGATGCGCATTGCAAAAAGAAAAATGCAAATGATAACGGCAATAACAGTTTTATATTAATGTTTTTCATAATATCAGGGTACTAATGTTTTGTTATTTTGTTTCCATTTATAGTACCATTCATACCATGGAACTAAATATGGAATGGCTGTGATTCTTCCTCCGAATCCCATGAACCTATATGTAAACATATTGACATCCGTCAGCTTTAATGCTTTAAGCGCCTGATCATTTATATTTACTCCATACTGATTTGCAAGGGTTTGTGTATAGGAATTAATTTTTTGGTTCCATTTATTTTTAAGAATCTCATTGCTTATTACTGTTTTAATTGAGTCATTTAATGTGAGATGGTCGTTTTCAGGTTTTTCTTTTTTGCCGATTAATTTTATTATTGCATAACCTTTATCAGTTGCTATCGGTCCATAAACCTGATCTAATTTCATTTTCGCTGCGGCTTTCCCTATTGAACCGTTCATGTTAATCGGGAAATAGTTTGTTTCTCCGTTGTTATCTCTTGTAGTTTTATCTATAGAATATATTTTAGCCAGCTCACCAAAGTCTTTGCCTTTTTTTAAGTCATTAAGGATAGTTTCCATTACATCAAGTTTATCGCTTATGATTTCCTGAATTTTTACTTCTTCGGTTGAGTTTTGAGATTTAAATTCCGAATTGAAAAAATCATTTATTTCGCTGTTAGAGACTTTTATCGAGTCATAAAAAGTATTTCTAAGCATTTTTGACAGATAACTCTTTTCCCAAATATTAAGATCGGATTTTACTTCGGGAGTGTTTTGCAGTCCCTTTATAATTCCTTCTCTGGCTAGGGCTTCCTGGCGTATGAAATAATTTACATGCACTAATAAAAGGTCGGCTATATTAATAAAATCAATTTTGGGGTTAGCTATTACAAAGAGATCTATAGTTAAGTCATCAAGGAAATTTTTTACAGTCGAAGGATTATTTGCGAATTTAACAAAAGGCATGTTTAAACTATCCGCAGGAAACATTGATTTAAGTTTTGCCAGATCATAATCAGTCAGTGTAATATAATGATTGGCATAATAGCTGTCATTCTTAATTTTATTCTGCACCACTTCAATAATTTTGTAAACAAGACTGCGGAATAAATGAATGTCCGTAACTATTCTCTGTTTAGACATTAAATTTTTGATATAAACTTCACCGATAGCTTTTGCTTTTCTCTCTTTCAATGCCCGCATTACGGATTCCCGGACACTTCCTTCGTCGGTGTAGGCACCTTTTAAGGATTGGACTTTATCAACCAGATCAAAAATAAACCAGCCGTTTATGGTTTTTATAGGTGAGGAATAGTTTCCCACTTTCATATTATAAAGGGTATCTTCAACATAAACATCATTCATATCGCCATAATTAATGTCGATCGGTTTATACTGCCAGCCGGAATCACTGCTAGCTTTAAGAAGAGAATCGAAAGGAGCTCCGTTTTTAAGCTTATCATATATATTATAGATAGTAACAGAATCGGCGCTGCTGAGAATATTAACTTTTAAAGTCCATTCGCTTCTTTCGATTGCTTTTTTAACATCATCGGCGGGGTATTTAATTTTACTTTCAACTTCTTTTTTAAATAGGGCATCGCGCACATAAAGACCAAGCAGCGGGCGGACCAAGCTATAGTATTCTGCAGTTGTGTCATATCCCAAATCTCTTGCTTTTTGCGCCCACAGATCTTCGGCAATAATAGAATAAAGCAAATCATATTTTGTAGAGTCGGGATTAAATTCGTCATTATTTAGGTGAGGGGTAAGTTCGAAACGCTTTTTAAATTCTTCGGCAGAGATTTTATCCTTGCCGACTGTGGCAATTGCAGGATTGTTTTGTTTCTGAGCAATTGCGAAACACGAAAAAATTATAAAATAATAAATTGGTATTAAAAACTTTATCTTACTCATCTTATCAACATTTCCTAAATATATTAAAAAAAGAAAGCAGCTATACAGAAGAAATTTCAGAAATACAGCCGCTAACATAAATATTATTTCAATCCAGAGAAAATCTAATTAAGATTTAATTCTCCGTTAAGTTTAATATCTTTTGACGAATTTCCCACCATTACCTTAACTTTGCCGGGTTCAAAAACCCATTTTTCATTTTTATCGCTGTAATAATCAAGAACATTTTTATCAATAACAAATTCGACAGTTTTAATTTGCTGAGGTTTCAGAGTTACTTTATCAAAAGCTTTTAATTCTTTAACAGCGCGGGAAACCTTTGAATTAACCATTCCAAGGTACAGCTGCGGAACATCCGCACCTTTTATTTTACCGGTATTTTTAATCTGAAAACTGATTTTAAATTTTTGCCCGTTATTTAAAGGAACAATTTTTAAATTACTATAGGCAAATTGAGTATAAGACAAGCCAAAGCCGAAAGGAAACAGAGGAGCAATATTATTTTTTTCAAAATAACGGTAGCCCACAAATATACCGTCGGAATAGCTGGTTACGCTATCCTGCATTTTATAAGTTTTATAAGCAGAGCAATCTTTCCATTGTTTAGGGAAAGTAACAGGCAGTTTACCCGAAGGATTATAATTTCCCAGGATAACATCTGCGACAGCATTGCCGCCTTCTTCACCCGAGAACCATGCTTCCAAGACTCCGCTTACTTTATTTAACCATTTACTCATAATAACAGGCGAGCCCGAATTCAAGACAACGATAACATTTTTATTAACGGCAGCCAAAGCATTAATTAGTTTATCCTGATCATTCGGCAGGTTTAGGTCAGAGCGGTCAAAACCCTCCGATTCAAAAAATTGCGAAGTACCGGCAAAGACAATAGTTACATCAGATTTTTTAGCAAGAGCGACAGCTTGATTAATTAAATCTTCATTAGGCGGTCTCCAACCGAGTTTTGCGACAGCATCGCCGCCGTTTTGATAAAATTCATATTTTAGCAAATAGGATTTACCGGCTTCAAGATTAATTTTACAAGAATGAACTTCAGCAGCATGATCGCTCCAGTCATCAACCACCAATTTCCCGTCGATAAAAAGCCTTGAGCCGTCATCCGAAGTAACATCAATAATATAGTTACCCGATTTAACCGGTTTTAAGACAGTAGTCCAGCGTGCAGAATAGTTCACATTTCTAAAATCAGCAAAAGGCGCTTCATTTCCCCAATTAAAATTCAGAGTTTTATCAATTCTAGTAAGAATAGGTTTTCCTTCCAATTTTTGATTATCAAAAAATTCGGCAAGCAAGCCATGTGCGGAAGGATTAGACGGGAGATATAAAAATGAAGAGTCAATATAGGAGCCGTCGCCGTCAAGCTGAACGCCTTCGGCATAATTAATTTTAATTTTATTATTCGTTTTTTCTTTAAGAGCGTTAAGGGGACTTACGGCAAAGATAGGGTTAACCATAGAGCTTCCGCCGCCGCCCACGCGAGGTTCAACCGCACCGGATCCGATGACAGCAATTGATTTTACTTTATTTACATTAAGCGGGAGAATGTTATCAGAATTTTTTAAGAGAACAATTCCCTCTCTTGCAGTTTTTAGAGCAACAAGGCGATGTTCTTTGGTATTTATCAAACTTGCGTCGGGCAAATGTTGTTTTTCAAACAATCCCAACTCAAATATTACGCTTAAAATTCTTTTTACTTTAGCATCGATATCAGACACTTTGACAATTCCGTTTTTAACAGCAGGGCTGAGAGTTGAATCATTAAGATATTTTCCGTCAGGCATTTCCAAATCCAGACCGCCGATAGCAGTCGGAACAGAGCTATGAACAGCGCCCCAATCGGACATAACCAGACCTTTAAATCCCCAGCTATCTTTTAATTTTGTTTTCAGCAGATACTCATTTTCACTACAATACTGACCGTCAACTTTATTATAAGCAGCCATAATACATTTAACATTTGCTTCCTTCACAGCAGCTTTAAAAGACCGGAGATAGATTTCATTCAATGCGCGATGATCAATCTGAACATTAACGAACATTCTTTGATATTCCTGATTATTAGCGGCAAAATGTTTTACAGTAGCAGCCACGCCTTCGCTTTGAACGCCTTCGATATAGCTGACAGCAAATCTGGAAGTCAGATAGGGATCCTCGCCGAAGCTTTCGAAGTTTCTTCCGCCTTGCGGAATACGGGCAATATTAACACACGGACCAAGAATAACATCTCTACCCTTTCCTTTTAATTCTTCGCCGATTGATTTTCCGACTTTTCCGATAAGAGATGTATCCCACGTAGAAGCCATACAGATGCCGGAAGGAAACGCAGAAGAATTTCCCCAGCGGACACCCAGAGGACCGTCGCTCATTTTTAATTCAGGAATTCCTAAGCGGGCGATAGGTTTCGTAGCAAATCCTGTTCCTCCCAATAGAGAAATTTTTTCCTTAAGAGTCATTCGCGACAGAAGATCATCGACGCGCTCAGTGACGGAAAGTTTAGGATTTTGGTAAGGCAGCATATTATCCTGAGCTGAAATTTTTGATACGAATATTAATACTAATATAATATTAAATATAAAATGTATTTTTTTCATCATAATTCTCCTTTATATTATTTTTCGACTGCGGGGTTTAATCCCAAGGCATTAAGATAGCCCTTATTAATTTTACAATTGCTAAGGCGGATATTATTTAAATAATCGCCCAAAGCTTTTTCTATAATTTCATTTGAAGGTCTGTTTTTTCTGATATCTTCAAAAGATTCTCTATGTTTTTCGGAAAATTCGATAACAGAATCGAACTCCGGAGTTTTATTAATCGAAACCATACAGGTTCTTGCGTCCAATTTTTTATAAGGCCAGAAGCACCAGCCGATATTATTTCTTTCCAATAAGGAGCGAAATGAAGAGATCCATTGATCCTTATTTTCGCCGGATTCTCCGAGCCAGACAGGTACATTATTTTGATCTCTGAAATCGACATACTCCTGAATAACGGATTGGGTTGTATCGCTCCAATATTTATGAAAAGTATAGATTGATTTTGAGTCAAAAGGTTTGCCGAAGATTTTAAAGTTTGAATCCCATTGCGCACCGCCGAGAATAATGATATGGTTAGTATCGACTTCTCTAATAGCGGCGGTAATTTTCTTATAGACAGGTTCAAGATGCTTGTTAAGTTCGGCGGTATTAAAGAAAGGAGCAATAGGTTCGTTTAGCAGATCATACCCGAGAACAATCGGTTCATTTTTATAACGGTCAGCGATTTTTTTCCAAAGTTCTGCCGTTAGATCCTGACTTTGGGCATTTTCAAAAAGGAAAGGATAGCCGTAGCCGTCATCAATATTATCTCCCGTTTGACCGCCCGGAGCGCAGTGCAAATCGAGAATAGCCCAGACATTATATTCCTTACACCATGCAATTACATTATCCAGCAATTTGAATCCTTCATCAAACCATACTCCCGGATGCTGATCGCTTAAAAACAATTTATAGTCAAACGGGATACGGACGGAATTCAAGCCGGATTCTTTAATCAGCTTGATATCTTCTTTAGTAATATATTGACTGCGGAAAGTCTGCCAAAACTTTGCCGCATCTGCCGGACCGATTAATTCAGAGATTACGTCATTAATCAGCCTGTACGAGTTAGCAGTTTTAAATTTGAACATATAGCCCTCGGGTTCGAGCCAATTACCGAGATTGATACCTTTTAAGAGAATAGGTTTGCCCTGGTAGATAATTTCTTTGTCTTTGGTAGTAACGAAATTATTTTCCTGAGAAAACGAAATGCCGGATAAAAGAAGTAATAGAAACAATGAAAAGATAATTTGATAGTATTTTAAATTGAACATAATTATCACCTAATTTATTATAATGGCAAAGCCAAATATTTAGCAAAGTCATTCATTCATTTTTTTGCTAAAGACAAAGATTGAAGCGGCAAATTCGGCATTGCACCATGAAAGAGGCGAAGCATCGCTGCAATCCGATTCATTCAGATAAATTCTTTCGGGCATTAAGCCGTAGGCATTGCTGTTTTTGATCATCCAGTCAATATGTTTTTCAGCAAGAGATAAATTCCCGTACAACGATTGATATTGAGAAGCCGCAGCGGTAGTAAAGAAGAATACATCGCCGCCGTAATTTGACAACCAGGCATTATCAAGAGCTTCAAAATATTGTATTCCCCCGTTTTGTTTTGAAGTACTATCTTCGATAAATTTATTTGTTTCGGCGACCAATAAATTATTAGGGAAACCCCACAAAATTCCGAAGTTTAATGAAGTATCCCAAAGGAAGAGAGTATCGTTAGCCGGAGTAGAAATGCTATAATTGCCTTCAGCCTTTACGCCGTGAAATCTAAGATCGCACAAAGCATTTCTTTTGACATCAAAAAGCTTAATTAACGAACTTGAAATTGATTCAGAAGCCTCAAGATATTTTTTTGATTCGGAGGCATCATTAAACTTTAGAGCAATAGCCGAAGCCGTTTTCAAAGCTGCAGCGCAAGACATATTAGTTGACGGCAAGAAGCCAGTCCATTCCACAATACCGCCCTCGTAAAGCAATCCCGATTTATCCGAATGATTCACTAAGAAGTCAGCCAGTTCGTAAATGAATTTTTTATTCACCAGCCAGATTTTTTTAGCTTTATGATAATCATTTACAAGCTGAATAAGATAAGCATTCGCATCCCATTCAGGTTCATTATAACGGGCGCCGCTGCCTGCATCGACAGCTTTGCAGTAGGCATCATATCTAGCAAAGAACTCGCCCATGTTTTTTTTCGGGACACTGTCATTACCCCAAAAAGAGATAATTGATTTAGCTTCTTTAAAATGACCTGTCATCATAAAAACTCTGGCACACATCATAGCATCGCGGGGATAGAGCTGCGGCATATTGTCCGTAACAAACTGTCCGGTAATATCGGCAGGAATCTGACCGTTTATGCAGGCGGATTTAACCGCATACAAAGCGCCCTTAAAAAACCGCAGATATTTTTTTGCTTCTTTAAATGATGAATTAAATTTAGGAAGCTTGCCGTGACTAAGCCAATTATTCCAATATGCAAGAGCGGTTTTTTGAAAATCCTTTTGGCGATGCAAATAATTCAAAGTAGATTTTACATCTTTAAGTGAATTTCCAGCAGCGATAACAATTTCATTTCCGTTAGATATTGATATTGAAGAATCGCCGACTTCAATATTAGGCGGATTCATTTTTGAAGAAACAGCCAGATAGAAACCATTAGACCATCCGGCAAAGGCGGTATTATTTTCAACTTTAAGGGAAATTAATTTTGTAATCCGATCAGTAATAATTGTTTTTCTAAGGATCAAATTGAATTTACTGTCAGGCAATAATTTTTTGTTTTCAAGACTCATAGATAGAACCGCGGCATTTTGAGGAAGCACAAAGCAATCAACTTTTTCCGCAAGACCGTCAGAATAATTTGTACGGGATTCGGCAGTGCAAAAATTCTTCATTCCGGTAGTGCTTGAAGCATTGCCATGTTCGCCGGAAATTATGAAAGAAGAGGAAGCAATATAATCGTGAGTATAATTTCCGAAATAGAAATGCTGTATTCCGCTGCATTTAGTAAGTTTAACAATCCGGGGATCATCTGAATATACCAGGCACAAATTACCGTTGCCGAGGATAGAATATCCTTTCCAGGATTTGCCCGCGGTATGGGGGAATGCATATTGGGAAGATATTAATAAAGCGACGACGGAAAGGAAAATTGATTGAAGATATATGGTAGACTTAGTCATAATATATGTTTTTCAAATAAACAGAGAAGACACAGAGCAACTTCCGCCGGAATGACAGGCGGATTAACTTTGGTAAGCAGCTTTCCTGGCTGCTTTGTCAATTTCATTCCATATTAAAGCGCTTGCGCCCAGGACCGCAGTATTACCGACAGTTAATTTAGAAGGAAGAAGTTTAACTTTATTTTTAAATATGTTAAGAAGATTTTCTTCCATATATTTTTTAGCCGGATCAAAGATTAAATTACCGGCATTAGCCAAGCCGCCGAAGAGGATAATAGCTTCCGGGCTGAAATGAGCCACCGAATCGGCTAATTTAATACCCAGGACTTTTCCCGTAAAATCGAAAGCTTCCAAAGCAATTTTATCGCCAGCGAGGGCGGCATCGGAAATCATTTTAGCAGTTAGATTATTAAAGCTGATATCGCGAAGCGAGCTGCTTGCCAATGAATTACAAAGCAATTCAAAAACAGTTCTTTTAATACCGCTAGCCGAAGCATAAGTTTCGAGGCAGCCATTTCTGCCGCAGCCGCATTTTCTTCCATTAACATCAAAGATAGTATGCCCGATTTCGCCGGCAAAGCCATCGGAACCGTAGAGCAATTCACCGTTAGCGACAATGCCGCTACCCAGACCTGTGCCGAGAGTAATAACAATAAAATCTTTCATACCCTTAGCCGCGCCGAATTCATATTCACCGATAGCAGCGGCGTTAGCATCGTTAGTAATAGCCGTAGGAATATCGAAGTACTGCTGCATAATTTCGACAACATTCACATAGCCCCAGCTCAAATTAGGCGGATATTCGATAGTACCCTTATAATAATTTGCATTAGGAGCGCCGATACCGATACCGATGAAATTATATTCATCTTGAATTTTATTATAAAGTGCATTTATCTCAATGCTAAGGCGGCTAAATAATTTTTCCGCAGGTTCGAAAGAATTTGTAGGAATAGAAGATTCAATAATACTGCGCCCTTGTTTGTCAACAAAACCGAAAGCTGTATTAGTGCCGCCAATATCAATACCAAGGGTAACATCGAGTTTAGGCATTCTTAACCTTTAATTTTTTGAAAGTTGGGATATGACCTTTCATTCCATAATATGAAATGAACATATAGCATAAAACGGGAAGGATAAACGCATGGTGGATCCCGATATTATCAGCGATAAAGCCCTGGACAACAGGAATAATAGCGCCGCCGACAATAGCCATGCAAAGGATACCGGAGCCCTGACCGGTATGTTTTCCCAAACCATCGATAGCCAAAGTAAAAATTGTAGGGAACATAATAGAATTAAACAGACCCACAAGTAGGATAGACCACATAGCCACATTGCCGAAAGAGAGCATAGAAGTAACAACAAGAACAGCAGCAGCAATAGCATTAAATGAAAGCACCAAACCGGGTTTTATTTTTCTTTGGACATAAGCGCCGATAAATCTTCCCAGCATAGCGCCGCCCCAGTAGAAGGAAACAAATTTGCCCGCAACCGCAGCGCTAAGACCCAAGACATCAGAGCTTCCGAAATAATTAACTAAAAAGCTGCCGATAGAAACCTCAGCGCCGACATAAACAAAGATACCGACAGCGCCAAGGATTAAATGCCTATAGCTCCATGCGCTATCATGTTCGGAATCATAGCTGGAGCCGTCACCGCCGCTAGAGCCGACATTACCGGCTTCAATTTCGGGAAGTTTAACAAGAGCAAAAATGCCGGCAATAATTAATAGTGCTGCGGCTAATCCTAGATAAGGAACTTGAACAATACTTGCTTCGGTTAATTGGTAAGCAGACAATTGAGCGGGATTAAGTTTTTGAATTTCGTCAGCGCTTTTAATCGCGACAGAAAGAATCAGCAAAGAGCCGAAATATGGAGCTATGGTAGTGCCCAAGGAATTAAAAGCCTGAGTAAGATTTAAGCGGCTTGAAGCAGTTTCGGGTTTTCCCAGAATAGCGACATAGGGATTAGCGGCGACCTGAAGCAAGGTAATGCCGGCAGCCAGGATAAAGAGAGCGAGCAGGAATAGCGGATACGAGCGTGAACCAGCAGCCGGATAAAAAGCCAGGCAGCCGATACCGGCAGTAACCAATCCGATAATGATACCTCTTTTATAGCCGATTTTTTCGACCAAGATACCGGAAGGCAAAGAGACCAAGGCATAAGCTCCGAAGAAGCAAAACTGAATTAACATAGCCTGAGCGTAGTTAAGAGAAAAAACTGCTTTCAGATGAGGGATTAAAATGTCATTCAGGCAGGTTAAAAATCCCCACATAAAAAAGAGTGAAGTAAGAACGGTCAATTCTCCCGTATAATTTTTATCGCTCTGGTGAAAACTTTTAGCATTCCCTTGAGTAGGAATTGATGCAGCCATTATTGCTCCTTTGTGAAAGTTGATGAGACGGTATTTAAATTTTTATTAATTTCTTTTTCCGGGAATTAAAAATCTGAATTTATTGACTAACGGAAAGATAAAATTTAAAAAATTAACGAACATTAATACCTCAACGGACCGAGGGATTAATGAAAGGGATTTAAGGATATCCGAATCTGTGATTTTATTTATTTTAATCATAAAATATGAAGTTTTTGATTATGCATCCCGTTAATTAGAAAATTGTGAGATGTTTAATATATAATAAGTTCAAATACTATGCCTATGAAATTCAGATTTTCAGGTCAGTTTTTAATGCCAAAGTCCTTTATTTTTAGATTTATCGGCATAAAATAAGAAATTCTGCAAAAAATACTTTATTATTTTAATAAAGTTTTATTATTAAAATAATAACAAGAGAGAGGAAAAAAAAAGAGGGATTAGGGGTTTTTTATTACAAGTTTATAAAGTGTGAAAATTTTTATAACTTTTACGGAATGTTTATTATTATTAAAACAAAGCACATGGATTCCCGCTTTCGCGGGAATGACAAACCAAGAATCGTGCAACATGAATTACATATTAGGGAACATGCAAATTGAAATTTGAAAAATTATTTTATGTAATAATAAGTTCGTTACTGATAATTACTTTTGTATTAGTCAGTTATATTTTCCCGCCATACGGTTCATTTGAAAATACTCAGGGCGGAGTTAAGAAAATTTATTATGCAGATTATATATCTCCTGCGCATCAGGAGATTATTAACATGTTCAATGAGAAGTACAAGGGTCAGATAGAAGTAGAGACAATAAATCTACCCTTTGAAAAGTTCAGCACAAACGAAAGAAAGGAACTGCTGGCAAGATATTTAAGGAGTAAGAGCGACAGGATAGATATATTTGCAGTAGATCAGATATGGGTGCCGCGATTTGCGAAGTGGAGCGTACCGCTTGATAATTTAATAACCGCACAGCAAAAGAATAATATATTAAAAAATGCAATGCAGACATGCTACTATAACGGAAATCTAGCAGCGCTTCCGTTATATATTGACGTTGCATTGATGTATTACAGAAAAGATCTGCTAAAGACATTACCCGATTATAAAAAAATAGAGAGAGAGCTGAACTCCTCCATAACCTGGGATGAGTTTTTTGCGATTCATAATGAAATGAAAGCCCGGCCAGCCG
>JAJYOQ010000446.1 GCA_021796135.1 Bacteroidota bacterium | reverse complement strand
GGTTAACTAAATCTCCCGATAATAATGGTGATATGTACAAAGTATTTGACGATTGGGCAGATTCTTTAAAAAATATGGGTGTTGATGAGATAACAGGTAATATCATAGGTGACGACAACGAATTTGATGATGTCGGACTCGGTACAGGATGGAGTTGGGATTATGAGAGTAACTGGTTTGCGGCGCCTACTAGTGCTATTTCTTTTAATGATAATTGTGTAAACCTATCAGTTTTTGTTAATAAGCAAAATCATCAGCCGGAAATTACAATAGAGCCATTGACTAAATATATTATAATCTTAAATAAAGTCACTGCTGTTCCGAATGATTCAGTAACTAATGTAAATGTCTATAGAGATATGGGTACAAATGTAGTTACTGTTTATGGAACTATTAAAGAGAATTCTGATACTGTAAAAACATTTGTTACAGTTAATAATCCTACTCAATTCGCAATGGTTGTTTTGAAAGATGTATTAAGAAGAAAAGGTATAGTAATTGACGGCTATCCAATTGATGTAAATGATATGTCTCAGCCATTAGATTATTCAAAAATGAAGGAACTTTTCACACAATATTCACCGCCGCTATCTGAAATTGTAAAGGTTATAAATAAAAACAGCCAGAATCTTTTTGCTGAGCAATTGTTAAAGACAATCGGCTTAGAAACTAAGAATATTGGGACTGCAGCAAAAGGTATTGAATCAGAAGAAAAAATATTCAGAGAAATGGGAATCAATACAGAAGGCATGAGTATAGTTGACGGAAGTGGATTATCCAGATTGGATTTATGCACTCCAAGGCAAATTATCGATCTCTTAAGCTATATGTATAAGAGTAAGTATTTTATTCCTTTTTATAATTCCTTACCTATAGCAGGGGTTGACGGATCACTCGGTAATAGAATGCAGAATACAAAAGCTCAGGACAATGTGAGGGCAAAAACCGGATTCCTTGAAGGCGTTCGAAGCCTTTCAGGCTATGCATTTACCGGAGATCATGAACCAGTAGTGTTTTCAATAATTGTAAATAATTTCAATGTACCAGTAAAATTAGCGGAGAATATACAAGACCTAGTGTGTCTGCGTTTAGCTAATTTTAGAAGAAAATAACCGGAGGATTCTTGGATAATAATATTCAGCAAGATATAAATGTTCTTATTAAAAGAAGATATGAAGAATTAGAAGAACTAAAGCAAAAAGGCGTTGATCCATTTACTTATTCTTTCGATGTAAATTCAACTTCTGAAGATATTAAAGATAATTTCAAAGAAGACGAAAAAAGGCAGGTTAAAATAGCCGGGAGAATAATGGCAATTAGAAGAATGGGGAAAGCTTCATTTGTACATATTCAGGATCATAAAGGCAGAATTCAACTTTACATCAAAAAAGATGATATTGGTGAAAGTTACGATTATTTCAAATTAATGGATATAGGCGATATCATAGGAGTTGAAGGGTATACTTTTAAAACAAAGACCGGAGAGACTTCAATTCATGTGGCTGCATTGCAGATATTATCTAAAACCTTGAGACCGATTCCGATTGCTAAAGAAACCACAGATGAACAAGGGAACAAAACTATTCATGATCAATTCACAGATAAAGAACTTCGTTATCGCCAGAGATATGTCGATTTAATTGTTAACCCGCAGATTAAAGATGTATTTATAAAAAGAAGTAAAATTATATCAACAATGAGAAGTTTTCTTGATTCCTATGATTATCTCGAAGTTGAGACTCCTATTCTTCAGCCAATGTATGGCGGAGCTGCTGCAAGACCTTTCATAACCCACCATAATACTCTGGATACTACTTTATATCTTCGAATTGCTGATGAACTCTATCTTAAAAGATTGATAGTCGGAGGTTTTAACGGTGTTTATGAGATATCAAAGGATTTTAGAAACGAAGGGATGGACAAAACTCATAATCCAGAGTTTACAATGATGGAGTTATACGTACCATATAAAGATTATGAATGGATGATGTCGTTTGTTGAATTAATGATTAATAATATATGTACAAAAGTATTTAATAAAATTGACTTTGAATATGACGGTAAGAATTTAAATTTTAGCACTCCATGGAAACGAATTTCAATGATTGAGGCTTTAGAAGAAAAGACTGGATTAAATGTTCTATCAACTACTTATGAAGATCTTAAAAAAGCTGCAATTAAATTCGGAATAGAGACTAAGATGCTTGAAACGAAAGCTAAATTAATAGATGAAATTTTCAGCGAGTTGATACAACCGGAATTGATACAGCCGACATTTGTTATTGATTATCCATTAGAGTTATCGCCGCTGGCAAAAAAGCATAGGACTAAACCGGGAGTAGTCGAAAGGTTTGAAGGATATGTTGCTGGAAGAGAAATTTGCAATGCATTCAGTGAATTAAACGATCCGATTGATCAGAAGTCAAGATTTGAAGACCAGGTGAAAATGAGAGAAGCCGGAGATGACGAAGCACATCAAATTGATGATGATTTTATAAGATCTCTTGAGTATGGAATGCCGCCGACTGCAGGACTTGGAATTGGGATTGACCGATTAGTAATGCTTTTAACTAATCAAACATCTATACGCGATGTCATATTTTTCCCTCAAATGAAACCTGAAGTTAAAATATAATATTCAAGATTATTTTTTGAAAATATTCTATTGAAATATACTATTATAATTCCTACTCTTAATGAAGAAAAGCTTTTGCCTGCTATTTTAAAGCAGTTGAATGATAAATCTCTGAGAAATAAATTTGATTATGAAATTATAGTCTCAGACGGAGGCAGCAGCGATAAAACTGCAGAGATAGCAATAAATAATTCTGATATTTTTATATTAAATAATAAAAAAGGAAAACAAAATATAGCTTCAGGAAGAAATACCGGAGCAAAACTTGCATCCGGAAAAGTGCTTATTTTTGTTAATGCCGATGTCTGGATTCCCGAAATTAATTCTTTTTTCTCATTTATTGAAAATAATTTTGCTCAAAGTAAATACCTGGCAATGACTTGTAAAGTAAATATTTTTCCGCAAGAAGAAATTATGTACGATAAATTATTTCATACAGGCTATAATAATTATTTCCGAATTTTAAATTCCTTAGGGCTTGGAATGGGAAGGGGAGAATGTCAAATTATTAAAAAAGATATTTTTGAATCTTTAGGCGGTTATAATGAAAATCTTTTTGCCGGAGAAGATTTTGATTTATTCAGAAGAATAAGGCGGCTTGGGAAAATACTATTTACGCCTGATATCAGAGTTTTTGAATCACCCCGAAGATTTCGAAAGATTGGTTATACAAGAGTAACTTCTTCGTGGATTAAGAATGGTGTTTCAGTTCTGCTGCGAAATAAATCTCTTTCTACTGAATGGGAACAAGTTAGATAACCATGAATTATGAAAATGAAATTCTTAAATATTAAGATATCCTTTACAATAGGAATACTAACGCTAGGAATTGTGTTAGGCATATTGATTCAAAGGATATTCTCTGATGATCCACTGCATGACAGTATTCAAAAGTTTGATGATGTATTAACCTACACCGAAAAGTATTATGTAGACAAAGTTGATACTCAAAAACTAGTTGAATCAGCAATACGAGGAATGTTAGGCAAACTTGATCCGCATACTGTTTATATCCCTTCAAAGGACATGCAATCCGTTGAAGATTCATTCAATAGCGATTTTGACGGAGTAGGGATTGAATTTCAGATAATAAACGATACCTTAACAGTAATATCGCCGATAAACGGTGGTCCTAGTCAAAAGCTAGGCATTGAACCTGGCGATAAAATTATAAAAATTGATACTCAAAGCGCAATAGGCATTTCTAACGATCAGGTAAGAGCAAAACTTCGCGGCCCGTCCGGTACAAAAGTCCAAATATCGCAATAATACATA
>JAJYOQ010000445.1 GCA_021796135.1 Bacteroidota bacterium | reverse complement strand
ATTATGTATCTTAGTCGGTATTATTTTCGGAACTTATCCGGCATACAAAGCCGCGAACATGGACCCTATAGAAGCATTGAGGTATGAATAATTTCTAAAGGTTAAACTGCGTTAATTATCTCCGGTTTTTTGAAAGTAAATTACTTTCATTTAAATAAATAAAGTGGGAACTTTATGAAAATTAACGAAATAGTTTCCGTTTCTCTTGGCTCTCTTAAAACAAATCGCCTTAGAACCTTTCTTACAATTCTCGGTGTATCTGTCGGCATTATTGCCGGGAGTCAGTTATACGCAAAAGCTGTAATTCCTGTTGACTGGGTATTGATTGGGATGCTCACCTGTGTAGTTGTCGGAGTTATCTTTGGAACTTATCCTGCCTACAAAGCAGCTAACCTTGATCCGATTGAGGCTTTAAGATATGAGTAAATTTATTAACTCACCTTACGCATTATGGTACTATCAATTGCTCCGACATTAAGAGGCTGTGTGAAAATTCAGAAGAGATGAATAAATATTCTAATTATGGTTTTGAAATATGACTACATTAATGTGTCTTTTTATTGCCCCGACATTTATGTCGGGGTGAAATGAACTCCAATAAATACAGGGCTTTAGCCCCATTTGTGCTATTTATGTGGCTAAAGCCATAATTATCTTTTTTACACTAATCCCCGCCATAAATGGCGGGGCAATTGACAAAAAATATTTAATAACTCATGTTATGCAGACAATTTCAAATATAATGGAAGTGAATTGCAAAACCTCCGAGGTTTAGGAAAACCTCGGAGGTTTCTCATTATGCAATAATAACCTTTTGTGTAAAGTGACTTAATAATAGAAAACCAAAATAGCTTATACAAAAATATTAATATTTATTCTTTGAAAACTAATTTTCACACATGCTCTTAATGTCGGGGAATAAAATTATACAGGTTGGTTGGCTTTAGCCACATTATGAGCTAAAATGAGGCTAAAGCCATGAGTTTTAGGGGTCTATTTAACCCCCGCCATAAACCTGCCTGACCGGTAGACAGGTGGCGGGGCAATAGGAAAAAAACATGCGTAACGTGAGTTATTAAAAGTATTGCAAAGATATCATTCAGATTCTGAAATATTAATAAAACATTATTGAAGAATTAAATTATTCTTTAACCTCTAGCACTCGTCTTAATTTAATTAAACAGTCGTTTTGGGTCATAATAAAACGTAACTGAAATTATACAAAATCAAGATATTATAATAAATAGATTAAAAGGTAAAAGAATAAAGGAACAATATTAGTCTTTTCCTTTTTAGTGAATGATTCATAGGTACCATTTAATGTTTATGGCTATTTATATTATGACCTAAAGACTAATTTATCATCTGGCTATGGTTACATTAATCTTGGCGCAATGCGTCACTGAAGATTATATACTCTAATATTGAAATATTGTGCCAAATATAGTACGTTTAAGTGCACAATATAAGACTGGTAGTAGTTATGTATAAAATAAGATTAGACCAGGATATTCAACCCCTCTTCAAATTTCGTTCTAAAGTGGTTTTTCATTTCGACAAAGTAGAACAAACCAAAAGACCCTTAATTATTACTCAAAATGGTAAAAGTTCTGTGATATTATTAAATGTTTCTGCATATCAGTCCTTGATTGATAAATTAGAAGTACTAGGAGATATAAAGTTAGCGGAAGAACATATTAATAATGGAATTGAAATAGCGCATCAAGAAGTAAAAATGAGAGTTGCTAAGAAATCTAAATTATGAAAATATTATGGTCTCCATTAGCAGTTGAAAGGTTGGAATATATCTTTGAATATATTGCAATAGATAACAACTCAGAAACTTTATAATAAATACAAAGATTATTTATTATAGTTATTACATCGGAGCTAACACCGTGTCTTAAGCCTATGACTTAATAAAAGACGTAATGCAAGAATGCGGCTCGGCTCATATAAAACAAATACGCTAATTGTCACTAGATGACAAATAACAGGTTGTTGATACTTCTTTTAAATAGAGGAAATAAATGAGAACTCAACCAGTGAGTTGTGTTTTAACATAACGTGCCGTTAGGCGGCAAGGTAGGTAATTTTATGAAAAATTTATTTTTTATTTTCTTTCTTCCCTTGATATTTACTCTAAAATTATTTTCACAAGGTTTATTTACTATTACTACAAATAAAACAAATTATTCTTACGGTGAAGTTATTAATGTCAGTGTTAGCTTATTTAATAATACTGATTCTACTCTATTATTTCACCCTGAATGTGTTTACCCCGTCTGGGTAGGTGCTAAGGGTGTTGAGTTTATGAGAGTTGGCATTCTTGCGGATTGGTGTGATAGATACTTTCAGCCTGGTGAAAGAGAAACTTGGGACTTTTTTTTAGATCCAGCAAAGCTTGCTTTCCCAATTTTAAATGGAGAACAAATAATTTACGGCATGGGATACGGTCACGTAGATTCCATTAAAATCACTGCCCTTAAATATTATGGCGGAATTATCGAGGTTAGATTTAATTATAAAACAGAAAAAGAGAAAAGAGATAATTTTTTTAACAATATTACTGCTTCTGTGATTAAGAGCGATACACTTAAAGATATTCAGCAAATAGATGAATTTTGGTCAGTGCAAAATATTGATATAGATAGTTTGGTGTACGAACTAAACAGAAGTGCAAATCATTTCGGATATGTAAGTACTTATCGGATGCTTGATCCCGGAGTGAAAACTGTTACTTCAATAGATGACCAACCGAACCGTCCAAATGATTTCCTTTTGCTACAAAATTATCCGAATCCTTTTAATCCTAGTACTACTATATCCTATAAGATTCCTAAGGCTATGCGAGTTAAAATAATTATTTTTAACTCTAATGGTGAAAAAATTAAAATTTTAGAAGATAAATATAAAAATTCCGGATTCCACAAAATAATTTTTAACTCAGAAGGATTATCAAGTGGAGTTTATTACTACCAGCTAATTACAAAGGATAAAATTGTTACTAAGAAATTTGTATTATTAAAATAAGGCTGCTTATTCAATAGGTATTCCAGAATAGCTAAAATGTCAGTAGAAGAAAAATTATGTATTCCTTGTGGCTTCGGAAATGAAGCCGATAAAGGAGATTTTCTGTAAAAGTATATTGTTTTCCTCTAATAAATTATTTTGCCAATCGAGATGATCAAATCCTTTCCCTCGTACCTAAAAGATTATTATATTTAAAAATATTTTACAGGATGATATGGAAATAGAACAGAGATTTGAAAAATTAATCAATTATTTAACAGATTATATTTACACAGTTACAATTAGTAACGGAGTAGCGGTTGATACTTTCCATGGTCCTGGATGCGTCTCGGTTACCGGTTACACTTCTGAAGATTATAAAAAAGATCCCGAATTATGGTATAGAATGGTTCATAGTAAAGACCGTGAAAAAGTGTTAACACAAGCCCGCTTTGCATTATCCGGCTTTGAAGTCGGACCCCTTGAACATAGGATCATTCACCGCGATGGCTCTGTAAGATGGGTGAAAAATAAAATAGTGGTTACGAAAGATGAATTTGAACGGCCTATCGCTTATGATGGTTTAATCAATGATATAACAAAATTGAAAAAAGCAGAGTTTACCGCAGCAATAAAAAACAGGCAGTTAAAACAAGCAGATAAAATGGCATCTCTTGGAATCCTCGTCTCCGGTATTGCACATGAAATAAATAATCCAAATAATTTCATCCTTCTTAACATTCAACTTTTTTCAAAAATCTGGAGAGATGTTACTCCTGTGCTTGATGAATATTATAAAGAAAATGGAGATTTTGTAATCGCCGGTATGTTATACAGCAAATCTAAGGGTAAAATTTCCCAATCGATTGACGGTATATTAGCAGGCTCTGAACGGATTAAAAATATT
>JAJYOQ010000039.1 GCA_021796135.1 Bacteroidota bacterium | reverse complement strand
ATTTCTGGACAGAAAATTTATTGAAGAAATAAGCTATAATAAAATGGAAGGATTTCGGTTAGACGCACTTAGGCAGAGATTAGAATCATACCGAAACACTTTAGAATGGCCGGTTTCAGATGTAGCTCTAACTCAATTTAAATTAATACTTGATCTAATAGCAAAGTATGCTATTCACTTTCCCGCGTCGTATCCTGTAATACGAGCTGAGCTGATAAGCTGGATTTTGCACAGACAAGACAGAAGAATATCCAATTATGCAAAGAGGCTTTTCAAGGAAGTTTCACTAAAATTTGAAAGCAGATTCAAGCTATCTGTATTTGAAATGTCGAAAGAAAACTGGAAGAATAAAGTAGTTTATCAGGATATTATTTCAACTAAAGAAATTAGAATACTGGAAGAAATACTATTTACAACTACATTTCTCAAAGAAGCATTTTTACTGATCTTTGATGAAGATAATTTTAATCTGATCGAAGTGAAGGATTTCGGAATTTATATTACAAAATTGAGTGCATCGGCTAAAAGATATCTTTACCGGTTGAGTATAAACAAAAAGAACTTTAATCATTATGATTTTCTCATATTAATTACTCCCGATATTACAAGAAAAAAAGTTTTGGATACTATCTTTTTAATGATCAAAATCGCTCATAAATCCACCGGAGTATCTCCTCTTCCAAAGTTAGGAAACTTTAGATCAGCACTAGGTGTAATTTCTTTCGATTTTATTAATGATTTAACTATATGGGATAAAATAAGGCAGATTTCTTCCGTAACAAATTCACCCGATAAAAATTATTTTATAAGCGAATGGGAGATTTTATTCAGAAAAGGAATGGCTGCATTCTTTTCCGTTTTGAAGAATAGTGAATATAAAGTACTTCCCGGATTCATTTCACCTTCAAACGTAGTTGTCCCCGAACCATATTTTAAGGACGGCACAAAAATTCTGTCAATGTCGGGTTGGAAAAATTATAGCAGTCCATCAAGCTTTGTTGAATCATTATTTAATAACTTTTATCTTCAAACAATTTCCGATTATCCACAGAACAGCGGTTACTTAAAAATTGAATGGATATTTGATGCATGTATAGAAGGACTAGGAATTCAAGAGGGTATTGAATTTTTAATCAAGCTGCATAAAGATTTTCAAGATAAAGAGCTTTCGCCATTGTTTGGAGACTTAGTTTCCAGATTGGATTTATATATTGAAGAAATAAATAATCGTCCGTTTATAAACTCATCAGTTAAAAGTGCAATATATGATTATTTAAACTGGGCAAGCGAAGATCAGGAATTTTCAAAAATGGCAGCTGCGGAATTTGCAAATAATCTTTATACAGTTTACCGAATGAAGAGCAAGCAGGAAATATGCAGATATATATTCTTCAGAGAAACTTATTTTCTTTCTTCTCCCGAAGAAGTTCTGACTCTATTTGATAAACTTATTCTTTCGATGTATAAATATCCGGATCAACCAGCGACTAAAAGAGCAGAATTACTAGAACTTCTCGAGTTATTAACCGAAGACACCGATAAAGCAATTTTTAATAAAATTGCTTTCCCGGAATTATCATCTAAATCAAATATTGAATTAGGAACAGTATCTGAAGAAGATAAGTCGAATTTAGTGGTTAAAACAAAGATTAAGGATTCTTTCGGCTTAACATACACAATTAGGAAACCCGTTACAGCTTCCGAAATTGGGAGCCTAAATAAATTATTTTTATTAGATAATTATCCTTTAAAAATTGACGGAGATCTCAGGTATTTAATTATAGTAGATAGTGAAGACGAAGAGATAATTGTGGGCGGACTTTGCTATCAATTATTATTTCCAAAAATTGCACACATTGAAGGAATTGAGATTGCACGTCAATACCGAAAGAGGGGTTTGGCAGGCAAATTAATCGAAGATTTTTGTACCAGATTAGATATTGACGGAATTAAGACAATAACAACGCATTTCTATTTAAAAGCATTCTTCCAAAAATATAATTTTAAGCCAAGCAGCCGTTACGGAGGATTTGTAAGAATTTTAAAATAATATTATAAAAAGGATTTGTGCATTATAGTTTTGGTTTAGAATTTTTGCTTTATTATTTATAACTCTTTATCTTTCGGATATAAATGTAGCCGTATGGCTACTTATATAGCCATAAGAAAGTTAATAAAATGCTTGTTAATAAATTTTTAGAAAAACTATTTAGCGCACCCAGTAACATTTCCGTACTTAGAGTATTAAATGAAAGAGTTATAGGCATAACAGGAAGGGAAACTGCGAGACTTACAAATCTTACCCACCGCACTGCCCTCAAAGCCCTAACTAATTTAGAAGAACTTGGAATTGTAATTCGTATAACCGGCGGCAGGGATCATATATTTACACTCAACCGTCAAAAATATATTTCCCGAAAAATCATTCGTTTGATTTTTGAAGAAGAAAATAATTTTAGCTTAGCTATTATTTCATCAATTAAAAGACAATTATCAAAATTGACCGAAAGTATTATTATCTATGGCAGCGTAGCTCGCAAAGAAGAATTAATTTCCAGCGATTATGATGTGTGTTTTGTTTATTCAACACAACTGCGCAAAATAGAAAATGCTGTCTCAAATCTGCGGGATCAGCTTAATGAACAATATACTATTCAACTCGCTCCAATATATATCAGTATATCCGAATTTAAAATCCGTGCGAAGAAAAATTTGTCCCCGGTATTTAGTATAGTTAAGGAAGGAATGGTAATAAGCGGGAAATCAATTCACGAGTTAATCAAATGAAACAAGCAGTAAAAAAGATTGATTCAAATAAACATTTAGATTTTATTAAAGTATCAAAAGACTTTTCAAACGGCTGTGAATCTGCATATGCGTTCGAATACTATAATGCAGCAGGCGTTTTGGTAATTCACGCAGTTATTGCTCTTGCTGACGCAGTTACAATTAAACTATCCGGGAAAAAGTGCAGCGGCGACAGTCATTATGATATAATCGACCTATTAAATCTAGTAACTCCTCCGTCACCAAATAAAAGCAAAGCTCTGGATCAGTTTAAAAAGCTGATTGATCACAAAAATAAAGTATCATACTACGGCGATATTTATTCGAAGAAAGATGTGGATAAATTATTAAAATATTTCGAACGGTTTAAATCCTGGGCAGACTTTTTACTTAAATAGTTGATATTAAAATTTAAAATAAAAAAGGGCGAAATAAATTTCGCCCTTTAATCTGAATTTATCTATTTGTTATACATCATAATATAAGGAGAATTCATACGGATGTGGCTGTAATGCCATTGGTTTGATTTCCTTATCAGTTTTGTATTGAATCCATGTATCAATTACATCTGTAGTAAATACATCGCCTTTCAATAAGTATTCATGATCGTCTGACAATGCTTTTAATGCTTCGCCTAGACTTCCCGGAGTAGAAGGAACACCTTTCAATTCTTCAGGACTTAAATCATAGATATCTTTATCAAGAGGTTCACCCGGATCAATACGATTAATAACACCGTCTAATCCTGCCATTAAGATTGCCGGGAAAGCTAAATATGGGTTTGCTGCTGGATCAGGGCATCTAAATTCAACTCTTTTTGCTTTTGGGCTATTTGAATACATCGGAATTCTGCAGGAAGCACTTCTATTACGTTGTGAATAAGCAAGGTTAACAGGAGCTTCGAATCCAGGAACGAGTCTCTTGTAGGAATTTGTGGTCGGGTTTGTAAAAGCTAATAATGACGGAGCGTGTTTTAAGAGTCCGCCAATAAAGTATAAAGCCATTTCGCTTAATCCAGCATATCCGGTACCTGCAAACAGCGGTTTACCTTTTTTCCACAAGCTTGTATGAACGTGCATACCGCTTCCATTATCACCGAAAATAGGTTTAGGCATGTATGTAACAGTTTTATTGTTTTTCTTTGCTGTGTTTTTTACAATATACTTAAATAACAAAAGCTGATCTGCTGCTTTAATAAGAGGTTCAAAGCGAAGGTCTATTTCGCACTGTCCGCCGCTGGCAACTTCATGATGCTGTGCTTCAACATCAATGCCTGCATCCATTAAATTAATAACCATCTCATTTCTTAAATCAACCAAAGAATCTGTTGGAGGCACGGGAAAATAGCCCTCTTTATATCTAGGTTTATATCCGAGATTAGGATTTTCGTCTCTTCCGCTATTCCATTTTCCTTCAACTGAATCCACTATATAAAAACTGCTGTTTTGTGTTGAATCAAATCTCACATCGTCAAAAATGAAAAATTCCGCTTCAGGTCCGAAATAGGCAGTATCTGCTAAACCTGTAGAAAGCAAATATGCTTCGGCTTTATGAGATATGTTTCTTGGGCAGCGTGAATATTTTTCTTTAGTAGCTGGTTCATATACATCACAGATAAAGCTGACTGTCGGTGATATTACAAAAGGATCCATAAACATTGTTTTAGGATCAGGTATAATTAACATATCACTTTCATTTATTGCTTTCCATCCTCGAATTGAAGAACCGTCAAAGCCAAAACCGTTTTCAAAAGAATCTTCTTTAAACTGGGTTATAGGCACAGTAAAATGCTGCCATTGACCCGGGAAATCCATAAACTTTAAGTCTACGAACTTAACATTTTTTGATTTAATGAAGCTGAATATATTATCCAGCACCGAACTTGATTTTGCCATAGTATTACCTTTATTTGTGTTAAATAATTAATTAAATATCAATTGCAGTAGTTTCTTTTATTGTCGATAGAACAAAAGTAGTTTTAGTTGACATTACACCCGGCCAAGATTGAATTTCACTTAATAAATTTTCAAGTGATTCGGTTTTTTTAACGATTGCTTTTAGCAGGTGAGAACCCTCTCCCAAAACGGAGTGACATTCTATAATTTGCGGTGTTTTTTCAATCCTTGGAATGAAAGTTTTATAATGTTTAGAGGATTCCATTGTAACAAGAATATAAGCCATTATATCATAACCAAAAGCTTTTTTATTAACTTTTGTATAATAACCTTCTATTATTCCTCTTTCTTCCAGCTTATGAAGCCGTTCGCTAACCGAAGGAATTGAAAGTCCAATTTTTTCGGCTATTTCGTTTCTTTTAGTTCTTCCATTTTTTTGAAGAATATTAAGAATTTTTATATCTAAATCGTCTAACATTTAACGCCTAATTTTCTTAGGAAATATTGCTTTTCTACCTTTAAATATAAGGTTTTCTAAAAATCAAAGCAAATTAAAAATAAAATTTAATTATTTATAAGGGGAAATGTGATTTTATTCAACTATTTGTAGAAGAATGATTAATCCCGAACGGGGTAAAAAATATTTTGGCTGTTTTGACGGAAGCGAATAAATCAAGATTTTTTTGAGGTCTTTCCTGAAGTTTATGGTATAAATGGTATTGGACCGCAATATTATTTAATGAATTTATGCCGATGTTGTTTAATTCCAATCTATATTGAATATCCGAATCTTCACCGATAGAGGGGGCTTCATATCTCTCATCAAATCCATTAATTTCCAATAAATCGTTTTTATGAATTGAAAAATTGCAGCCCAACAAGCCTCTTTTCTTTTTATTGAATATATCACGGATAAATTTATTTTGAAAATAAAGTCCTTTTTCAACATCAAAAGATTTTCCAATGAGTCCGTCTTTGACAAGCAATAAAAAATTTTTCTCAATATACCCGTTTTTAATTTTTTCCGGTGTAAGCATTAATGAAAATTTCTCGGATAAATTGACCCTGCGACCGGTATTACAACTTTTTTCTTTCAGGTTTTCAATATGTTCTTTAACAAATTCCGGATGCGGTATACAATCTCCATCAATAAAAATGAGGATTTCAGTTTGTGCAGAAACTATAGCTCTATTTAAAATTTTATTTTTTCTGAATCCTTTATCTTCCTGCCAAATATGAGTTAAGTGCAAGGATGTATTGTTAGATATTTCTTCTATTTTATAACAGGAATTTAGCGATGAGCCGTCATCAGCCAATATAATTTCAAAATCTTGAATGCTTTGTTTTTCAAATCCGGCAAGAACTAGTTCCAGAAAATCAATTTTATTATAAATAGAAATTATAACCGAAGCTTTAATCATTATTATTCAAATTTCCGTTTAGATTTTTTCCTGATCTGATCCAGCTCTTTTTTTCGGTCATATTTTTTTTTGCTTTTTTCAATTTTGGGAGGTTTTTGAGGTACCGGAACTCTTGCCTTTTTCTTTTCGACTTCAATAATAATTTTTTTTGCCATTTTTATATTAACCTTTAAACTAGAAAATGGCGTAAATAAAAGGAGCAAGTGCAGAACCCTGCGTAATTACAATTAGCGCTCCTAATAGGAGTAAAAGAATTAGTATTGGTGCCAACCACCACTTTTTCCTCACTTTTAGAAATTGCCATAATTCAGATATTATAGATAATTTTCCCATTCAATTAACTCTTATTAAAATTGTCTTTCGTAATCCGATGGAGATAATTTTTTATCATCTCTTTTAATCCAATATGAACTTTGATCATTCTTATATCCGGTATTAAGAAAATCTTTTCTGAATAATTTTGCAAGCAGACTTACCGGAGATAGTGCAAGATAAAATAAAATTATTAAAATTACACGTGTCATAATCCAGCTAAGTATTATCGCTAAAATCATCCAGAGTTTGTTTAATGGTTTGAGTATAGCCGGAGACAATAAAGCAAACACAATAAGTAAAGCACCAAATCCGCCGAAATAAATAAATGAAATTTTTCCTGAAAATTTAAGCAGAATTGAAATCAGTAATAGAACGGAACCAACCGTGTAACCAAATTTTTTAAGGTCTTTCTTAGTACTTTTTATTTTTTCAATTTCTTCAAACATAAACTTGTCTAATCCAAAGCAAATTCTTTTTGCCAATCAATGCTTTCTTCAAATTTTGATTGTTCTGTTTTATCTAATAGATAATTCCCCATAATTAAATAATCAATATTTGTACGCATAAAGCACTTATAGGCATCTTCAGGAGTGCATACAATCGGCTCACCCCGAACATTAAAGGAAGTATTTATGACAACAGCACATCCGTATTTTTTATTTAGCACATCCAGCAGATCGTAAAATGCCGGATTAGTTTCTTTATGCACAGTTTGAATCCTAGCAGTATAATCAACATGGGTTACAGCCGGAATATCGGATCTTATTAAATTTAATTTATCAATCCCAAAAAGATTATTATTTTCATTTATCATTATGCGTCTGTCTTTTTTGATTTCTGCAACAAGAAGCATATAGGGGCTTTCCCCTTCCATTTCAAAATAATCACTTACATTATCAACTAAAACTGCCGGTGCAAAAGGTCGGAAACTTTCCCTGAATTTAATCTTTATATTCATTTTGGATTGCATACCAGAAGACCTTGCATCGCCGATAATTGACCTTGATCCCAAAGCGCGGGGACCAAATTCCATTCTTCCCTGAAACCATCCTAAAACTTTTTCCTCAGCAATTAAATCCGCCGCAATTGTTGATATTTCCTTGGATGTTTTTCTTTTAAAATGAATATTATTTTTAAGAAGAAAATCTTCTATTTCCTTGTCTGAAAATTCAGGACCTAAAAACGAACCTTTTTGAATATCACTTTCCTCATCTGCTGCTCTTGGTTTATTGGAATATCCAAACCAACCCAATAGAGCAGCGCCAAGTGCGCCGCCTGCATCTCCGGCAGCCGGTTGAATCCAGATCTTTTCAAACGGACTTTCGCGCAGCAAACGACCATTAGCAACACAATTCAGCGCAACTCCCCCGGCTAAACATAAATTTTTCATACCGGTTTCATTGTGGACATGCTTTGCCATTTTTAAAACAATTTCTTCAGTTACATCCTGGACTGAGCGTGCTAAATCCATATCTCTTTGTGTTAATTTTGTCTCAGGTTTTCTCGGAGGTCCGCCAAATAATTTATTAAAGTGTTTATTAGTCATTGTAAGACCGGCACAATAGTCAAAATATTTCATATTCATTTTGAAAGATCCGTCATCTTTGACATCTATTAATTCCTTCAAAATCAAATCTTTATATTTAGGTTCACCGTAAGGTGCCAAACCCATTACTTTATACTCACCCGAATTGACTTTGAATCCTGTATAATAAGTGAATGCTGAATATAATAGTCCCAGTGAATGGGGAAATTTTATTTCGGAAAGTAAATTGATTTCGTTACCCGATCCTATACCAAAGCTTGTAGTAGTCCATTCGCCGACACCGTCCATTGTCAAAATAGCTGCTTCGCTGAAAGGAGAAGGAAAAAAAGCCGAAGCTGCATGAGAGAGATGATGCTCGGGAAAAATTATTTTTCCCTCGTATTCCAATTCTTTTTGAATAAAGTCTTTCATCCATAGTTTTTCTTTAATCCAAAGCGGCATTGATTTAATAAATGATTTTATACCGACGGGAGCATAGGACAGGTAAGTTTCAAGTAATCTTTCGAACTTCAGAAATGGTTTATCATAAAAGGCAATTAGGTCAATCTGGGCGGAATTAATCTTTCCGAATTTTAAACAAAAATTTACAGCGTTGGAGGGGAAATTATGATCATGTTTTTTCCTTGTAAATCTTTCTTCCTGAGCAGCTGCAATAATTTCACCGTCTTTTACCAGGCAAGCCGCACTATCATGATAGAATGCAGAGATTCCTAAAATATTCATAATGAAAAATCGATTTAAGACATATTAACTATTTCCAAAACATTTAGGATAGTTAAATTATCTATCCTCTGACAAATCAAGGATTTATATTTAAACTCTTTAAGTAAGGATCAACCCAGTCGACATTCGGAGCCATTAACGGAACAGCCGTAATTCTTCCGCCAAAACCAAGATATCTATAACCAAAAGCATTAACATGAGTAACCTTAATAGATTCAAGAACAGGCATATCAATATATACCCCGAATTTTTTTGCAAGATAAACAGTATAATCTGTCATTGCCTTATGCTCTTTCTGCATAACCAGATAATGTCTTAATTCATCTTTTGTTTTATCAAAAGGCTGAGCTGTATCTACTTTTGCAGGTCGTTTCCCTATTAACTTAAAAATTGAATATCCTTCCGGAAGTTTTAGAGGACCATAAAGTTCCCCTACCTTCATCGTTGATGCTATTTCGCCGATTTTACCGTATTTAGTGACCGGAAAATATCCAAATTCTCCATTCTGCTTTTTTGTAAAATTTCGCTCAGTATATTCCATTGCAAGTTTATGAATATCAACTCCTTTTTTTAATTCACTAATTACTTTCTCTATTATTTTAGGATCATTGTTCATAACTTCCACAATGTTAACTTCTTCGGGATAAAATTCATTTTTATTCATCTTAAGATAATATTGATACACCGTTGAATCAGAGACATTAGCCGAATCAATAAATTTTTCCTGAAGCATTTGCATTAAATAGTTTTGTCTCCACATTGTTAAATCTTCCTGTACGTTAGGAAGATAATTGAGTTTCTCCTTGTAACCTTGACGTGCAAGCAGTTCATGCTCAATAATAGATCTTGTCACAGTACTGAGAAGAGATGCAATGGTCGGCACATCATCTTTATATGAGCTGAAACCTTTAAATATTAATCTCCTTATATAGTCATCCAAAGAAATGGGATTGGTTTTAAATTCAATTATGGACATCTTCAAAGAATCGGGACCGAACTCTTTTTCCATTTTCTGAACATCGCCTACTTCCATAAAAATCGGATCTTTATCCGATATTCTATAGTCAAATTTTCGTTGTTTAAAAATATTCGAGAGTTTTTCAGTAAGACTTCTAAGAAGGACGGCATTTGCAGTAACCTTTTTATCTTTAAAAAAATCATAGAAATACTTCTGATAAAGCTTTCTTTCTTTTATAGCTTCAACTGTTTGTTTAACCGTCTCGGCTGTATTTGCCTGACCGGTAGCCGCATTTTCAGAGGATTTAATTTTATTAGTCATTCTAAAAATATAATAACCATCGGGTGTAAGCTGAGGAGTAGTAAAATGTCCGACAGGAAGACTGAAAAGCGTATCTTCTAATCCTTCACTCATTTGACCGTAGAATACTTTAATCGGAGTCTGTTGTTCTTTTTTTTCCGGGCGCAATGCCAATACCGAATCAAAAGGTATACCTGATTTTAGCATCTTGTAAATGTCATAAATTTCTTTCTTATCGGTAGATATTATATAGTTTACTTCCAGAGTTGTCTCACTCCTTACAAAGCCTTCAAGAAGATCTTTATCGCTAATTTTCACTTTATCTTTTATATCTTTCCTATAGAGAGCATCACGGACAAACATATTTTCATATTGATCCATTGCAAATTTCATAACTGCGGTAGTATCAAATCCCATTTCTTCACCTTGATCTGCCCAAAGTTTTTCGGCAATCAGCGAATATAAAAATTCAAGTTTGAGTGATGGTGTCATTCTCTCAATTTGTTTTCTAAAAAGAGGAGTCATTTCATAACGATCCAGGAATTCCCTGCCGGTGATGGAAATGCTGCCGACTTTTGCAACTACCGAATCCAGGTAACTTTGAGAATGTAAAATGCCGGAAAACAATATTATTTGAAATACTATCGCATAAAGAAAATATTTTTTCATATGATATTTTATAAAGTTAAATTAAATTTGTTTTCAATTAATTAGTAATATAACCTATTATCAAAGCTTATATTTAAGAAGTAAATTTAACAAAGATGAACTTGTAAAAGAAAGTAATATTTCTTTCCCTTTTATTCTAAAAAATCAATTAAAAGAAGCTATAAGTTAAGAAAAATGTTATGGTTAGGAAAAACATAAAGAACAAAAACCAAAAGAATCCCGAAAAAATACCAACCAGACCTACGCCTAAATGGTTTTATGCGGTCGCATTTATTATTCCTGTCATCTTCTTTGTTTTATTAGAAATTTTTTTACGAATTATAAATTATGGCAATGAGTATAATGTTTTTATTCCCGAATCAAAAGCTCACCCCGACAGATTAGTTTTAAACCCTGACATTGCGCAAAAATATTTTACACATTTAAAACATTTTCCCATTCCGACCTCAGAAGCATTTGATAAAATTAAAAAACCGAACACTTTCCGGATATTTGTACTTGGTGAAAGCAGCGTTCAGGGTTTTCCTTATGTTGTAACCGCATCATTCCCTGATGATTTAAAGAGAAGACTAGAGATTCTTTATCCGGATAAGAATATCGAAGTAATAAATTGCGGGATTTCAGCTATTAATAGCTTTACAATCAGAGATTTTACACCTTCAATCATCAGGCAAAAACCAGACCTTGTTTTAATTTATACCGGGCATAATGAATATTATGGCGCCCTAGGCGTAGCTTCATCTTTTTCGGGTGGTAAATTCCGAAGTTTAGTTAATTTTTACATCGAATTGCAAAAATTTAGAACTGTTCAATTAATAGACAATTTAGTTGAAAAAATTGTAAGCTTATTTAGTAATAAACCTGCCACAAATCCAAATCATGAAACATTAATGGAGCAAGTTGTCGGTCGTTCATTAATTCCGTTTAATTCTAGTTTATACAAACTAGGAATTAAGCAATTCGAAGGCAATATGAATGACATTTTATCCTTATTTAAGAAAAAAAATATCCCGGTTATTCTAGGAACATTAACAAGTAATTTAAAAGATCTTACTCCGTTTGTATCTGTAAAAGAAAACAAATTACCCTCTGCAGATTCTATTTATACTGAAGCACAAATCAGTTTAAAATCAGGAATGACTGCGAAAGCAAAAAAATTATTTGTTGAAGCAAAAGATTTAGATGAGCTTCGTTTTAGAGCGCCGGAAATTTTTAATTCGGTTATAGAAAAGCTTGGTAAAAAATTCGAATATCCTATTGTAAATATTGATTCAATCTTTAATTCAAATAGTCCGCAAGGAATAGTCGGGAATAACTTAATAATTGATCATTTACATCCGAATATTGACGGATACAAACTTCTGGCAAAATCATATTATGAAAAAATGTATGAAATGAATTACTTGCCGGGCAAGCAGACTAAATATATTTCTGAGTTTGCACAGGACAGCATATTAAACACTAATTTCCCTTATACAAAACTTGATTCGACAATAGGTAATATTGAGATTCGTATACTTACAGGATCATATCCCTTTACTCAGAAAGGAACATCAAATTATTCAATCCGAGATTTTGTTCAAAAAAATTATGTAGATACGCTTGCCGTACAAGTTCTGCAGCATGAACTGCCATGGGAAAAAGCTCATTCGATACTCGCGGGTAAATTTTATGAACAAAAAAATTATCGAAACTTTAAAAATGAGATGGACGCGATACTTGACCAGCACCCGCATTATAGTAACGGTTATAAGTATTTAATCAACAACCTGATTGAAGCAAAATTATTTGACGATGCCCTGCCGTATTTACAAAAGCTTAATTCCTTTGAACCTTCATATTTTACTACAAAATGGCTAGGAAGCATTGAACTGCAAAAAGGTAATTACCAGTCCGCCCTTAATTATCTTCAGCAGTGTGTTGAATACGATCAGACAGATTCACATGTCTGGTATAATTTGGCAGGTGCATTTTATTATAATAATAGACTAAATGACGCATTAAATGCTGTTGAAAAAAGTTTGTCTATTGATCCAAAAAATAGCCTCAGTTACAAATTTTATTTACAATTGAAAAGTAATTTACAAACCAAGTAAAATACATTTTTGTTTATCAAGGTTATTTCTCCTAATTTTCGGTAAAAACAACAGGTTATATGGGACAGCAACAATTACTTTTAATACTTTTGACCATTATTCTTGTCGGTTTGGCGATAGTTATCGGAATTATTATATCAAATGTTTACTCAACCGATTCAAACAGAACATCAATGATTTCTGAGCTGAACAATATGGGCTCGCAAGCAAGAAAATATTATTTAGAAACCACTCAACTCGGAGGCGGGAATCAATCTTTTACCGGCTGGACAATTCCTCCCGGAATGACACAGACCGGAAACGGAAATTATATTGCAACAGTGACGCCGCAATTGGTTACAATTGTTGGTACTGGGATTAAAACAGGGAATGACGGGGTGGGAAAAGTTAAGTTAACTAATTATATTACATTCACAAAAGACAGCATTGTTATAAACAACTGATTATTATCTACCTCAGAAATAAAATTGCAACTCCGACAACTGCAATGATGGCTCCGGTAATTGACTGCCAATTTAATTTTTCCTTATAATAAAAATGCACTATAGGAAGCATAATAATCGGCATCATAGACATCAGAGTGGAGGCAATTCCCACTTTTGTATATTCAACAGCCAATAGACTAAAAGTAATTCCTAAATAAGGCCCGAAAAACGTTCCGGCTAAGGTTGAATAAAGAGCTTTTACATCATTTTTATATAGTAAAAAGGGATTACGAAAGCGTCTTGCAATTACAGCCAGCGGAAGCATTATAATAATAGAAGCAACTATTCGTATAAACGTTGCAAGAAAACCATTAATATTGCCCGCATCAAAAGCAAATTTTGCGAATACTAATCCTCCTGCCTGCCCAAGAGCTCCGACAAAACCATAGAAAATACCTACCTTGCTAATTTTATATTTTGAGGATGGGACTTCATGCCGTTCAACAACTACCAGTCCAATTCCGATAATTGTAACTAGCATACCGGTAATTCCCCAAATCGACAAATATTCTTTTAGAAAAAAATACGCTAATAATGCGCTCATTGCAGGTGAAAGTGCCATCATCAACATACTTATTCTCGCTCCGACATGCTGGAATGCTTTAAAGAGGAACGTATCACCCAGAACTAATCCAATTATACCGCTTATTGATAAATAAATTACCTGAGAGGATGAAATTGAAAAGCTTATTCCGCCTAATATAATAGTAGCAAAAAGAAAAGCAGCAGCAATAAAGAGTCTATTTACGTTTAACTGTAAGGAACCCATTCTTTCCGACGCAGCAGTAAATGCAAAGGAAGATATCGACCAGAGAAAAGAGGTTAATAAAGCGCTTAGCTCGCCTATGAGAGACATTTAAAGTAAAAAATTATTTAATTAGTATAAAATACTTTTTATTTAAGAAAAGAACCCCGGCTCTTCATTAAGAGCCGGGAAGAATATTATTATGCAGAATAATTTAATGCGGCTAATCCAGGAAAAATTGATGTATCATCAAGTTCTTCTTCAATTCTAAGAAGCTGATTATACTTGGCAATTCTATCTGTTCTGGAAAGTGAGCCGGTTTTAATTTGTCCGGCATTTGTTGCAACAGCAATATCAGCAATTGTAGTATCTTCAGTTTCGCCGGAACGGTGGCTAATAACATTTGTATAGCCGGCTTTTTTTGCCATTTCAATTGCATCAAGTGTTTCAGTTAAAGTACCGATTTGGTTCACTTTAATAAGTATGGAGTTTGCGACACCTTGTTCGATACCTTGAGCTAAACGTTCTGTATTAGTAACAAAAAGATCATCACCGACAAGTTGAATTTTGCCGCCTAGTTTTTCAGTCATTAATTTCCAGCCATTCCAATCATCTTCTGCTAATCCATCTTCGATTGAAACAATCGGATATTGTTTAACCCAATTTGAATAATATTCAACCATCTGAGCAGATGTTTTTTCCGATTTATCTGATTTAAAAAATTGATAAACGTTTTTTCCTTTTAAGAACATTTCGCTCGACGCAGGATCTAGTGCAAGTGCAATATCAGTTCCGGGTTTGTAGCCGGCTTTTGTAATAGCTTCAAGAATAACTTCGATTGCTTCATCATTTGATTTTAAGTTTGGAGCAAACCCGCCTTCATCGCCAACTGCAGTATTATAGCCTTTTTTGCTTAATACGGATTTTAAGGCATGGAATGTTTCAGCGCCCATTCTTAAAGCTTCCACAAAATTTGGTGCGCCAACCGGCATAATCATAAATTCCTGAAAATCGACATTGTTATCGGCATGTTTTCCGCCGTTAAGAATATTCATCATAGGAACCGGAAGAGTACGTGCATTTACTCCTCCGATGTAGCGGTATAACGGAATTTCAAGAGTATCTGCGACTGCTTTTGCGGCTGCTAATGAAACGCCCAGAATTGCATTTGCGCCGAGAACTTCTTTGTTCGGAGTACCATCAAGAGCGATTAAAAATTTATCCAGACCGGCTTGATCGAAGGCATCCATATCAATAATCTCATCGGCAATTTTTTCATTAACATTATCGACAGCTTTCAATACACCTTTTCCGTTATAGCGATTTTTATCACCGTCTCTAAGTTCAACCGCTTCATGTTCACCTGTGGATGCTCCGCTCGGTACAGCTGCCCTGCCGATTATTCCGCTTTCTAAAAGTACTTCAACTTCAATTGTAGGATTTCCTCTTGAATCCAATATTTCTCTTCCGATTACATCTACTATAGTAGTCATTTAAAACTCCTGATTCTATTATTTGTTAAATAAGCTTTAATTAAGCTTGATTTCAAATTGTTCATTTGATTTAATTATAATTGTGATATTCACAGTTCAAAATTAGGCAAAGGCGAAGGAAAAATAAAGGTATTATGAAAAGAATTTCAAAGTCTTTTCACCTTTCTGCATCAACAGGATAAAATTCCAATTTTGAATTATTAATTAAACAAACGGAGATATTATTTTTTCTTTAATTTTATTCAGTTACTTTACCATGCATAAGCTTCAGGAGCTTGATTCCCCGGACCGGGCCAAATTTCATCCAGCTTTTTCAATACATCGCCAGATAATTTAATGGTAGAGGCGAAAACATTTTCTTCAAGCTGCTGTATTGTTCTTGGTCCTGCTATCGGACTTGTAACAACAGGATTATTTAACATCCATGCAAGTGCAACATCGGCAGGTCTATGACCAATTTCTTTGCACAGATTTTCATAAGCTTCAATCTGAGGGCGAAGCTTTTCGACAGAATTTTGAAGAGCTTCGCGACCCCGCCTTTGTTTATCATTAATTTTTCCAAGCACACCGCCTAGAATACCGCCTCCGATTGGACTCCATGGGATTAAACCAATTCCCATAGTTTTGCAAGCCGGGATTACTTCAAGTTCAATGTGCCGGTTTCGCAAACTATAAATACTTTGTTCCGAAACTAAACCGAGCAAATTTCTTTTTGCTA
>JAJYOQ010000444.1 GCA_021796135.1 Bacteroidota bacterium | reverse complement strand
CATGCGGCTCAGTAAGTATTGAGAGACTGCTTTCTGCTATAAAATCTATACTATTTTCCGGTATAGATTCTTCTATTGCATCCATGTAATCATTGAACCGGATTCCGAAATTAGGATCGTGCCACCCTACTAGAGGTCGTTTGAATTTTGTGAGCAAAAAGGACAAATCTTCTTTCATTATTCTAAAGTCAAACGGCTGATAGGCTATTGTAGAATCAATGCAGAAGCTGCATGTATAAGGACAGCCCAAACTGCCGAGCATAGGGACCATTTTAATTAAGGGTGCCTTCTTAAGTGTGGGTTCAATAAACTTCCATCTTTCTTTTACTCCGGGAAGAAATAAAGGTTGCTTTTGAGAACTTAAAAGCAAACCTTCAGGTCTATGAGGCGAACGATCATATAAAATTTTCTTGATTACATTTTTATCTGTAAACCCAAGGACATAATCAAAATATTTTGACGCGTCTTCGGGATAACAACGCGCATGCGGACCTCCCAGTGCTGTTACGGCTCCTTGTGATCGCAATATGTTGCTTATCGAATAAGCCGTCTGCGCAGATTCCGTAAATGCACCTATAAAAACTATATCTGCATTTTTTGGTAATTCTTCTAGCAGGTTTTCTTTGCCAGTATAACAAATATATGTGACATGATGCCCTTCTTCTTCGCACCACACTCCTACAACTTGAGGCATGATACTTGCGAAATTTGCATTCATTATTCTTGCAAATAATTTCTTATTTGGTTTTTTGGAAACTAGATCTATTATTCCAACTTGAATCCTTTTTTCCATCTTAGCACCTGCTAAATTTAATTAAACAATTCAGTTTCAACATTCCCTTATTGTTTAGAAAAAATTAAATAAAAGGTAATAGATTAAAAATGACCCAAAGGGATGAAAAAGGGATTAATCCCTTAAACATGAAGTGATTGGCTAATTAATTTAGGAATGAACGCCGCTTGGCTATTTCGGATCTTCTGCCCGTAGTACTATTATGCCTGTGTCTTTTTTTACTTTTGTAATATAATCAGCTAGTGAAAGTGGGGAAATCTGAACTTTGTAACCGACATTCGGGGCGTGCATTAAATGAACTACTCCGTCATCTGTTTTAACTGCTATCCCGACATGGCTTATGTCAAGACCTTTGGCGTCGGTGGTAAATGCGATTAAATCTCCGCTATGAATTTCTTTTTCGGCTTTAAAAACCTTTCCTTTAGGAATATAATAATATTCCCTTGAGTTGATTTCCTTCTCCTGCTTTTCTATTGTAGGAATGAAAGAAGGATTTGAATCTAACTGTTCATAAGAAGCAGGATTTTTAGACATGTAATAAACATTAAATTTTATTGGTTCCCCGCCCAGTTTTTGCGAAATATTTTCGACTATGCCTTTTTTAATGTTATCGTATATCCAATCAGAAAAATAATGCAATCGCGATGGGTATTGATCAATAATTCCATTCCGGTAACGTATTTTTTTTAGCTCATTTTGATAATTTTCAAATGTAGTCTTTCGCTCTTTTATGCACCTGGCAAGTGTTAAGTTAGTCTCGAGAAAAGTTGTGCAATCCAGTCCTGTAAAATCGACTACTAGTGATTCAGTCTTTCCCTTTTCCAGAGTATGTGCAACATAATTTGTCCCGATAAAACTTTTACCCATTTCAGCTATTATATAACCGATAGGTTTTTCATAAAGTTTATTCTTTACGGCATAATCAAATTTTGAATTACAAATTTCTATGTCTTTATTCGAATATATTTGTGCATTCATAAGGCATGCAATTCCTAATACTAAAGCTAAAATCATTTTATTCATATTATATTTTTCAATTTAAATTATATCCTCATTGGCAGGCAAATTAGCAGATGAATATTCTTCAATTTGTCTGACGTGAGCGAGGTTTTCAAAACGAGCATACTCTTTAATAAAAGCTAGTTTAAGCTCTCCGGTGGGACCGTTTCTTTGCTTCCCGATAATAATTTCTGCAACTCCTTCAGTCGAGGATCCATCATCGGTAAAAGTTTTTAGCCCGTACATTTCAGGTCTATTTAGGAAAATTACTACATCGGCATCCTGCTCGATTGAACCGGACTCTCTTAAATTTGAAAGCTGCGGTCTCCTGTCTTTGCTTGTTTCTACGGCACGATTAAGCTGCGCAAGCGCTAATACAGGTATATCTAATTCCTTTGCAAGTGATTTTAATGATCTTGAAATATGTGAAATTTCTCTTTCTCTGCTTTCTGAATTCGTCGGTCCTTGCATGAGCTGAAGATAATCAATTATAATCATCCCGATATTATGTTCTGATTTTAATCTTCTGGCTTTTGCTCTTATCTCAAGCACGGTCTGTGCCGGAGAATCATCAACAAATATCGGTGATTCAATAAGTTTATGCGCATTCTTGCTTAGTTTGACTCCTTCGGACGGAGGAAGTTTTCCGGTGCGGACTAAATGGGCGTTTAACCTGCCTTCGGCGCAAATCATCCTTATTACAAGCTGCATTGTAGACATTTCTAAACTGAAAATACCGACCGGCACTTTGTGGTCTACTGCTGCATTTCTTGCTATCGATAGGGCAAAAGCAGTTTTTCCCATAGACGGTCTGGCTGCTATTATTACAAGATCAGATTTTTGAAATCCGCCCAGCATATCATCAAGTTCATAAAATCCGGATGGCACCGAGAATCCTTTTTTCGAATTAGAGTGAATTGCTTCTATGTACTCAAGGGCATCCCTTACTGCCCTGTCCATATTCTGAAATGATTTTTTTAAATGAGATTCTGTTATCTCAAATATTTTTCTTTCTGCGTTATCTAAAATTTCAAAAGCGTCTTCACTGCCTGAATATGCTGCACTGGCTATTTCATGTGAACTGGTTATTAGTCCCCGAAGTATTTGTTTATCAAGTATAATTTTTGAATGATATTCAATATTTGCGGCTGAAGAAATATTTTGAGAGAGTTTACTTATATAAACAGCTCCGCCGACTTCCTCAGTCTGCCCTCTTTTTTTTAACTCTTCATACAAAGTAACCGTATCTATAGGTTCTCCCGAATCAAATAAAGAAAGCATTGCTTCGAATATTTTCCTGTGTTGGGATAGATAAAAACTTTCGGGCGAAAGTAATTCTATCGCTTTTGGTACTGCTTCCTTTTCTATCATCATTGCACCCAGCACAGCGGCTTCTATTTCCGGTACTGCTGGCGGCTTAACATCCGCAGGCACTAGCGACTCTAATGTAATATTCTGCCTATTAATCTTTGCCATTATTTTCTACAATCTCATCGTATAATTTTCTAAATTGCTGGACATCTTCCCAGCATCCGCGTTTCCAATTTGGATTACGAAGAAGGGCTGCAGGATGGTATGTTACCATTAACTTTGCATTTCCAAATTCAAAAACTTTCCCCCGCATATTAGTTAAAGAATCCTTCTTATTCAACAATCCATGTGCTGATGTAAGCCCTAAACATAAAATTACTTTTGGTTTTATTAAATCAATCTGCTTCATTAAATATGGTAAACAAGCAGCCATTTCTGCAGGAAGCGGAGTCCTATTCCCGGGGGGACGGCATTTGACAATATTTGCTATGTAAACTTCTTCACGCGTAAAATGAATTGCTATTAGTATATCTGTAAGCAGCTTTCCTGCTCTGCCTACAAAAGGCAGTCCTTGCGCATCTTCATCTGCTCCGGGTCCTTCCCCGATTACTAAGACATCTGCATTTGGATTTCCGGCTCCGAAAACAAATTTATTCCTGGATTTTCCAAGCTGGCATTTTTGACAATTGCATATTTGGCTATTTAATAATTCTAGTGTGCTTGCAGACTGCCATTCTTCTTTTTCAGAAGATGAATCGGGAGATTTTAAGGATTTATCTTTTATCAGTTCGATTACTTCTTTCTTTGGTTCAAATTGAATTGGA